>CAIZDF010000412.1 GCA_903931645.1 uncultured Tolumonas sp. | reverse complement strand
TGCCAGTAACGATCCTCATTCAATTGTTTTTGGTGTAGCTCCTGGCCCTTATGGCGAATTAGTAAAACTCGCAATTGAACCTGGTTTAGAGAAAAAAGGTTATCACGTAGAGATCCGTGAATTCAGCGATTATGTGCAACCTAATTTGGCGTTATCGAATAACAGTATTGATGCCAACTTATTCCAACATCGTCTTTATTTAGAAAAATTTTCTGCTGATAAAGGTCTGAATTTATCACCATTGATTAATGTGCCAACTGCAGGTATTGGTCTGTATTCTCACCAGATCAAATCACTCGATGAGTTGAAAAAAGGTGACATTATTACCTTATCTAACGACCCAACCAACCTTGCCCGTGGCTTACGTTTTCTGGCCAAACTCGGGTTGATTAGCTTTAAATCCGATATCGACCCGACTAAAGCATCTGAAAAAGATATTGCTAGCAACCCGCGCGGCCTGATCTTTAAACCACTGGAGGCCGCTCAATTACCGCGCACTCTCGACAGTGCTACTGCATCGTTAGTGAATGGTAATTTTGCGATTGCAGCGGGGCTTAAACTATCCAGCGCAATTAAACTGGAGCAGTTAGATGAAAAGCTGAAAAACCTGATTGCAGTGCGAACTGATGATCTGAATAAGCCCTTCGTAAAAGACATTAAGTCGGTTGTTGAATCAGCTGAATTTGCAGCTGTAGTGCAAGATCCGGCTCATCAATTCAAAGAGTTTCAGAAACCCGAATGGTTACAAACAAAACTGGGTAGTAAGTAATTACAAGAGATACCGGATCTGATCCGGTATCTCTGCTTCCGCTCATTACGTTCAAATAATTAGCCTCTGTTAATATTTTAAACTGTACTGGAATAGAGAATGATCCATCTCGAAGGGATTCACGTCGATTTTTTTGGCAAAAAAAAAACCACCAGTCGCGCAGTGAATGATGTCTCTTTACACATTGCACAAGGTGAAGTGTTCGGTATTGTTGGCACCAGCGGCGCGGGCAAAAGCACGTTATTACGCACCATCAATTTATTACAACGCCCGACTCAAGGTGTGGTGCGCATTAATGGCGTCACAATCAGTGAATTAAAAGGACGAGCATTGCGTCAGGAACGCCTGAAGATCGGCATGATTTTTCAGCATTTCAACCTGATGCATACCCGAACAGTATATGAAAATGTCGCCTTCAGTCTGAAGGTCGCGCACAAGAGCAAAGACGAGATCCGCCAGCGGGTGCCGGAAATTCTTGAATTAGTCGGCCTGCATGATAAAGCTCACGCCTATCCGTCTCAGCTCAGTGGTGGACAAAAACAGCGTGTTGGCATTGCCAGAGCCATCGCGAATCATCCACAAGTGTTGCTGTGTGACGAACCGACCTCTGCATTAGATTTAGAAACTTCCGCACAAATTCTGGCTTTACTCAAAGAGATCAACAGCCGGCTTGGCATCACCATCGTTCTGATTTCCCACGAAATGAATGTCATTAAATCGATTTGTGACCGCGTTGCAGTGATGCACAAAGGGGAAGTCATCGAAACCGGTGATGTTTTTTCTATTTTCGCCAGCCCACAACAACCATTTACACAACAATTGGTTAAACACACCTTTAATTTGGATCTACCAGAAAGGCTGACAAAAGATCTGCGCGGTACCTTACTCAAGATTTTATTTCTGGATGAACGAGCAGAAGACCCGGTGTTATCAGAAGTCGCAGTCCGGTTTGGCATCTCCGTCAATATTCTGCACGGCAAGATTGAATATATCGGCAATCGCGCCATCGGCCTGCTCGTCGCACTGATCAATGACAAACACGCCCATCACGATATTTCCGCAAAAGCATTAGACGCCCAGAAACGACGGCTCGCTGCTGCAGTGGAATACATCAAAGAAAATACAGCACATGTGGAGGTGCTTCATGCTTGAGTTATGGAATTCTCTGGGTGGCGATTTACGCCTCGCATTCAATGAAACCTTCCTGATGGTCGGAGTCTCCACGCTGTTTGCTATTGTTGGCGGCTTGCCGCTTGGCTTTTTGCTTTATGTCACCGACAAACATCTGTTTTGGGAAAACAGAATTTTTAACCTGCTGGGTGGTTTTCTGATCAACATCATCCGTTCTGTGCCTTTTGTCATTTTGCTGGTTTTGTTATTACCATTCACGCAATTTTTGCTGAAAACCACGATCGGCCCCGAAGCCGCCGCGGTGCCGCTATCTGTCGCGGCCATCGCTTTTTATGCCCGTTTAGTCGAAGGCGCATTACGCGAAGTTGATGCCGGAATTCTGGAAGCTGCTGAGGCTTTTGGTGCCAGCCCGTTACGGATCATTACGACCGTTTTATTTCCTGAAGCCTTATCCGGATTGTTGCGCGGGTTAACCGTCACGGTTGTCAGTCTGGTGGGATATTCCGCGATGGCGGGCATTGTGGGCGGTGGTGGTGTCGGTGATTTAGCCATCCGGTTTGGTTACTACCGTTATGAAACGGGCGTCATGGTGGTTACTGTC
>CAIZDF010000411.1 GCA_903931645.1 uncultured Tolumonas sp. | reverse complement strand
TGCCCAATCAGCCGCTGACGATATCAAGGCTCGCTTACCGATGAGTAGTATGCCGCCGTCATTGCCCGCATGGGATGAAAGTCAGGTCGGCAATTCTGATGAAGAAGTGGTGATCCAGCATAACTGGCATGAATTACGGCTCTTCATGTGGGATTACGTCGGTATTGTGCGCACCAACAAACGACTGGAACGAGCGAAACGGCGAATCGACTTGCTGAAGCAGGAAGTACAAGAGTATTACACCAACTTCCGGGTATCGAATAATTTGCTTGAGCTGCGGAATTTGCTCCAAGTTGCAGAACTCATTGTCCGTTCTGCAATGGCGCGTAAAGAGTCCAGAGGTTTACATTACAATTTGGATTACCCTAAACAACAGGATAATCCTACGCCAACCATTTTGATCCCTGGCGATTACTGAGTTCTCATATTGATCCGCCGGGCAATCCGGCGGTATTCAGCTTCATCCATACTGTCTGAAAACAACCATAGATGGACCCGTTTTTCACCCTGCCCACCTTGTAATACCAGCCAGATAAATCCATAACCAACCCGTGATGCGGGTGTCATGTGATAAAACTTACCATCCCAAAACACTTCATCGCCGCGCATTTCCAAAACAAATTGCCGATGGCTCGCCTGATATAACGACCAGAAGAGTGTGCATCCCCATAAAATAAAGAACAACAGCCAAAAATGGCCATTCAATGAGGACCAAGCTAACCAGCCAAGGATGATATGACCAATCAGTAAAAAAAGTTGGTGATGATGCGATGATTCAACCCGAATAACGTGCCTGATGTTTTTCACGGATCACTCCCAAAATCAATTCTAATGAGGTATCTGATGGCGTTTCAGCCCGTAACAAACAACGAAATAATTCCATATCTGAACACTCGAGCAAACGTTGGAAATCTTGTTGCAACGATATAGGGAGAGCAACGTAATGATCTTCCAAAAATGGTGCCAGCATCGAATCCAATTCAAGCATGACACGGCGACAAGCCCAACGTAACTTTGACAACTCAGCATTCATGCCATGATTTCCTTTGATAATCTTACTAATAGAAGCTGACAAACAATAGCTCGTTATTTACCATGAATCACCATCCCAATGTGGAAAAAACCATGATGAATGAACGACTTTTATTTCCTTCTGAACCCAGTGTATATCATCTGGATGATGTAACAGTGATCAGGTTAGAAGGTCCTGATGCAGTCAAATATCTGAATGGTCAGGTTACTTGCGATGTTGCAGCACTCACACCAGGACAAAGCAGCCTTGGCGCCCACTGTAATCCGAAAGGAAAAGTACTCGCAGCATTTAGATTGTTCAAACGAGAACAAGATCTGCTATTGATGTATAAAAAAGAACTGGCGGAAATCGAGTTAGCTGAACTGAAAAAATATGCGGTATTTTCTAAGCTAACCATTACTGATGTCAGCAATGAATTCCATATTATTGGCGTAGCAGGCACAGGCTCCGACGGGTGGATCAACACTCACATAACCACATTTGAGCAACTTGATACCTCACTTGTGAAATGCCAAATCAAGCAAGATCGTTGGTTATTGCTATCGCAAAAATCTCATCCCCTGCCGCTCTCATTACCAGAACAGCCGCATAATGATTGGTGGGGCCTGGATATTTTGGATGGATTGCCTCAGCTGAATAAAAACTCACAAGCTGAGTTCATTCCTCAAGCACTCAATTTACATGCTCTACAGGCTATCAGCTTCACGAAAGGGTGTTATACCGGACAAGAGATCGTTGCAAGAGCAAAATACCGTGGCATAAATAATCGGGCATTATTTGCCTTGCAGGGTACTGCCAGCCACACAGTGACCACAGATAGTGTAGTAGAGCGTCAATTAGGTGAGCATTGGCGCTCAAGCGGTACAATTTTAGATGTATGGCAAAAAGATGAACAAGTGCTAATCAGTGTCGTTCTAGCATCCGATACAGCACCAGAGACCGCGTTTCGAATTGAGAGCGATGAAGAGTCGTCACTTTCTATTCGTCCATTACCATATACTCTCGAATAACAAATATTTATTTAAGTAAGGTCCGGCAGAAATTATTTATTTCGCTGGACTTTAATTTTTGTAAAGCCACCACAATATAAATTTATAACCCACGTACTATTCAGCCTCGCAAATATATCTAATATCACACCCACTCAGCTTGTTACATTTGGTTTCAATTAGAAATACTAATTAACAAT
>CAIZDF010000410.1 GCA_903931645.1 uncultured Tolumonas sp. | reverse complement strand
CGTTGATTCTAATTGATGGATCATCCTATCTTTACCGGGCTTTTTTTGCTTCTCAGCAGGCGGATTTACGCACTTCTAACGGTGAACCAACCGGTGCAATTCGTGTTGTTACCAATATGCTGCGTAGTCTGTTGAAACAATATCCAGACTCTATTGTTGCGGTTGTTTTTGACGCCAAAGGTAAAAGCTTTCGTAATGACATGTACGCGGAATACAAAGCGCACCGGCCACCGATGCCCGATGATTTACGCAGCCAGATCGAGCCAATTCATCAAATTATTACGGCGATGGGTTTACCGTTGTTAGTGATTGATGGCGTTGAGGCTGATGACGTCATTGGTACGCTGGCGCGTCAGGCCACTGAATCACAAATCGAAACGCTGATCAGTACCGGTGATAAAGATATGGCTCAGCTGGTGTCAGAACATGTCACGCTGATGGATACCATGAAAGATCAACTCACCGATCGGCAGGGCGTTATTGATAAGTTTGGTGTGCCACCAGAGTTGATTGTCGATTATCTGGCGCTGATGGGTGACAGTTCAGACAACATCCCGGGGATGGCCGGAGTGGGTGATAAGACGGCTGTGGCTGTACTGCAAGGTGTGGGAAGTATTGACACCATTGCCACACACCCGGAGCGGGTTGCTGAACTTAGTTTTCGCGGTGCCAAAACATTTGCTGCGAAATTTAAAGAACAGGAAGCGATGGTTCGCCTCTCGCAGCAATTAGCTACCATTAAAACCGATGTCGAATTGCCGCTGTCACTGGCGGAGTTGCGTCGTCACGATGTGCAGAAAGAGGCTTTGTTGGCACTCTATCGCCAGTTCGAGTTTAAAAATCTGGTACAGGAACTGGAAAGCCTCAGTGAAGCAGCTGTTGAAACAATTGCACCGGTCGATGTAACGACCCAGTACGATACTATCCTGACCGAAGCAGACCTCACGCGCTGGCTGGAAAAATTACAGCAAGTAGAACTATGTGCGTTCGATATTGAAACCAATTCGCTGGATTATATTCAGGCGCAAGTGGTCGGTTTGTCATTCGCCGTGGCCCCTGGTGAAGCGGCTTATTTACCGTTAGCGCATGATTATCTGGGCGCCCCTGAACAGCTGGATCGTGAACAGACATTAGCTATCTTAAAACCACTGCTGGAAGACCGGACCCGCCTGAAAGTGGGTCAGCACCTGAAATTTGATCGGAATGTGTTGCGAAATCATGGCATTCATCTGCAAGGCATTGCCTTTGATACCATGCTGGAGTCGTATGTGCTGAACTCCACCGCCTCACGCCATAACATGGACGATCTGGCGAAAAAATATCTGAACTACACCACACAAACCTTTGAAGATGTCGCGGGGAAAGGGGTAAAACAGCTGACTTTTAATCAAGTTGAGCTGGAAAAGGCCGCGTTTTATGCTGCCGAAGATGCCGATATCACGCTGCGCTTACACCAAACTCTGTGGCCCCAAGTCGAAAAAGAGCCGGCATTAAAAGCTTTACTGCTGGAGATGGAACTGCCGCTGGCGGAAGTGCTGTCGGATATGGAACGTACCGGTGCACTCATTGACCCGTTCCTGTTGCAAAACCAAAGTCAGCAAATTGAAGTGCGTCTGGCAGAGTTGGAAGCGCAGGCGCATGAAATCGCCGGTGGCCCATTCAACTTAAGTTCGCCGAAACAACTGGG
>CAIZDF010000409.1 GCA_903931645.1 uncultured Tolumonas sp. | reverse complement strand
GGGCGTGGATTACTTCACCATCCATGCCGGTTTGTTACTGCGTTATGTGCCAATGACGGCAAAACGTGTGACGGGCATTGTGTCGCGTGGCGGCTCAATTATTGCGAAATGGTGTCTGGCGCACCATCAGGAAAACTTCCTTTACACCCATTTCCGTGAAATCTGCGAGATCTGTGCCCAATATGACGTGGCGCTGTCGCTGGGCGATGGTCTGCGTCCTGGCTCGATTGCCGATGCCAATGATGAAGCACAATTCTCCGAGCTGCGCACATTGGGTGAACTGACGAAAGTGGCGTGGGAATATGATGTGCAGGTGATGATCGAAGGGCCGGGTCACGTACCGATGCACCTGATCAAAGAGAACATGGATGAGCAGCTCAAGCATTGTCACGGTGCGCCGTTCTACACCTTAGGCCCGTTAACTACCGATATTGCACCGGGTTATGATCATTTCACCTCCGGCATTGGTGCGGCGATGATTGGCTGGTTTGGCTGTGCAATGTTGTGTTATGTCACGCCAAAAGAGCATTTGGGCCTGCCAAATAAAGAAGATGTTAAACAAGGTTTGATTGCCTACAAGATTGCAGAGCACGCCGCCGATCTGGCGAAGGGTTTCCCTGGTGCGCAAATTCGCGACAATGCGATGTCGAAAGCACGCTTTGAATTCCGCTGGGAAGATCAGTTCAATTTGGCGCTTGATCCGGAAACGGCACGTTCTTATCACGATGAAGATCTGCCGCAGGAATCAGGTAAAGTCGCGCATTTTTGCTCGATGTGTGGTCCGAAATTCTGCTCAATGAAAATCAGTCAGGAAGTTCGTCAGCTGGCGAAAGATGGTGCCTTCGACGCGGAAGATGAAGTTGCCTCTGGCATGCAACAACAAGCGGCGGCATTCCGTGAACAGGGTAGTGAGCTTTATCTGGCGCGTGAGGTGGAGTAATGGATTGCGATTCCTTACGCACTCAGGCGTCTCGCCCGATTGTCTGGAGCATCGCTGGCAATGACTGTGGCGGCGGAGCAGGGCTCGCCGCAGATCTGCTGACCATCCATGATTTGGGTGGACATGCTTGCCCAGTGGTGAGTTCAGTGACAGCGCAAAACTCGCTCACGTTGCGCAGTGCCGAGGGGGTGTCAGCCCAAATATTGCGAGATCAATTAGAGGTTTTGGTGGCGGATTTACCGCCAGTTGCTATCAAAATTGGTCTGCTGCCAACTATTGAGCATGTCGCGTTACTGGCCGATTGGCTTGCGGGTTTTAAAGCAAAACAGACCTGTTTTGTGGTGCTTGATCCGGTTGTGATCACCAGTCAGGGTGGCAACATGGCCGAGCAGGACATCCGCGATGCGTTGCTGACGAAATTATTACCGCAGTTGGATCTGATCACGCCGAATCTGAATGAATTGGTGTGGTTGCTGCAATTGCCAACCGATCATTTTTCATCTGCAGATTATCCGTTGTCATTACTTGAAGCAGCTAGTGCGCAACTACGCAAATTTGGTGTCAACGCGGTGCTTTGTAAAGGCGGCCATTTCAACGATGCCCTCACCCGCGATTATTTTTCTGACGGTACGCAGCGCTTTGTACTGGAATCAGAACGAGTCGTCACCCGTCATGGACACGGAACGGGTTGCACATTGGCATCTGCAGTTGCCGCATTGGTGGCACAAGGGTATGACATCACTGATGCGTTAGCGGTAGCAAAAGCCTATGTGCAGCAAGGTTTGCGACAAGCGCAGGGCATTGGGCAAGGTCCGGGGCCGGTCGCGCATGCCGGCTGGCCAGAGCTAGCAATTGATTTCCCGCAACCACGCTGGGTCATTCAGAACAACGGCGTTTGGCAGTTAGAAACGTCACTGGCAGTTGCTGCCTTTCCTGAGACCGATCACCAGTTAGGGTTATATCCGGTGGTGGACTCGGTGCGGTGGATTGAAAAATTACTGCAATGGGGTGTCAGAACATTGCAATTGCGGGTGAAAGATCCGAATGCTTCAGATCTGGAACAGCAGATCCAGCAAGCGATCAACCTAGGTCAACAGTATCAAGCGCGATTGTTCATCAACGATTACTGGCAATTGGCGGTCAAGCATGGCGCCTACGGCGTGCATCTTGGGCAGGAAGATCTGCAAATAGCTGATCTGAATGAGATCCGTGCTGCTGGGTTACGACTGGGTATTTCTACGCACGGCTTTTTCGAATTAGCGCGCGCTTTTGCCTTACAACCTTCCTATATCGCCTTAGGCCATATCTTCCCGACGCAAACCAAAGAGATGCCATCGCAACCGCAAGGCTTACAGCGGTTAGATCGTTATGTTGCTCTCGCCAGCGATTTTCCAACTGTTGCTATCGGCGGTATTTCTGAAGAGCGTGTTCCTGAGGTGCAAGTTTCTGGTGTGGGTAGTATTGCGTTGGTGAGCGCCATTACTAAAGCCTCTGAACCACAAGTGGCGACAGAGCGGTTGCTCCGGCTGGTGGAAGGGAATATGTCAGAGGCGGTTACCGATGACTGACACACTCTCTGACCATGAATTTTTGCGTTACGGGCGGCAAATATTACTGCCGGAAATTGGTGAAACTGGTCAGCTCAAACTGAAACAAAGCAAAGTGCTGATTGTTGGCTTAGGTGGGCTGGGTTCTCCTGCATCACTTTATCTGGCGGCTGCCGGTGTCGGTGAATTATGGTTGGCCGATGGTGACACGGTTGATAGCAGTAACCTGCAGCGGCAAGTTTTGTACCGTACTGCCGATCGTCATCAACCTAAAACCAAAGCGGCTTGTGCTCATCTAACCGCGTTGAATCCCTCCATTAAATACCAAAGTTTACCTGCGGTAGACGAAGCGTTATTGGTGGAAATCGTCCCGCAAGTGGATGTAGTGCTCGATTGTTCTGACAACATGCTTACTCGTCAGCGTGTAAATGCGGCCTGTATGCGTGCGCAAAAACCGCTGATCACTGCTGCAGCAACGGGTTGGGAAGGGCAGTTGCTATTGATTGAACCGGCACAACAAACCGCGTGTTATCACTGCCTGTTTCCTCTCAATGAAGAGACTGGATTGAGCTGCCGAGAAGCGGGCATTGTTGGCCCCGTGGTCGGTATGTTGGGAACGGCGCAGGCTTTGCTGACGATGCAACTGCTGTGCGACTTGCCGCGACCAACCGGCATTTTACAACGCTTTGATGGCCGAACGCTGCAGTGGCAACGCCTAAACACGCAGGCTGATCCGACCTGTCCAGCTTGTCATTCCTCTGCTTCATCTTCTGTTTTGCTGGAGTTTCCGACATGCAAATCCGCTTAAACGGCGAGTCGCTGCAACTCGAATC
>CAIZDF010000408.1 GCA_903931645.1 uncultured Tolumonas sp. | reverse complement strand
TACCAGAGCTGGAAACTTGGATCGAGACATGGGCATTTTCTGAAACCATTCATTCTCGTTCCTACACCCACATCATTCGTAATATCACCAATGATCCGGCGATTATTTTTGATGACATCGTGGCTAACGAACAAATCATCAAACGCGCGGAAGACATCGCCGGTTAATACGATGAACTGATTGAGTTGACCCAATACTGGCAGTTGCTGGGTGAAGGCACGCATCAGGTTAATGGCAAAACCGTGGTAGTTTCACGCCGTGAGCTGAAAAAGAAACTTTATCTGTGTCTGATGAGCGTAAATGCGCTGGAAGCGATCCGTTTTTATGTCAGTTTTGCCTGCTCTTTTGCCTTTGCTGAACGTGAACTGATGGAAGGAAATGCCAAGATCATCAAGATGATAGCCCGTGACGAGGCCTTACATTTAACCGGCACACAGCACATGCTGAATATCTTGCGCGAAGGCAATGATGACCCTGAAATGGCTGAAATTGCTCGCGAATTACACAACGAGTGCTTTGAATTATTCAAAAAAGCCGCGGAGCAAGAAAAAGAGTGGGCAGCCTATTTGTTTAAAGATGGGTCAATGCTTGGTTTGAACAAAGATATTCTGTGTCAGTACGTCGAATTTATTACGAACGTGCGTATGCAAGGTGTCGGTTTACCATTAGCCTTTGATGCTGATCGTCAAAATCCGCTACCATGGATCAATACCTGGCTGAACTCAGATAACGTGCAAGTGGCGCCGCAAGAAGTCGAAATTAGTTCTTATCTGGTAGGTCAGATCGATTCAGAAGTAAACCCGGATGATCTCGGCGATTTCCTGCTGTAATCTTGCGTGTAGCATGACGCGATAGGAACAAATCGGAACCGATGAAACGGGAAAAGATCACCATAATAACCCCGCATACAACGTTTAAGCTTTCCAGCGATGAAAGTCTGCTGGATGGCTTGTTGCGTACTGGTCATCAGATCGAATATCAATGTCGCAATGGGTATTGTGGTGCTTGCCGCTGTAAGCTGGTGTCGGGGGAAGTGAGTTATCCTACCCTGCCACTGGCTTTTATTCCTGCCGGTGAAGTGCTGACTTGCTGTGGAAAACCTGAATCAACCTTGGTGCTCGACCTGCCGGTTGCTGAAAATACCTCAACAACCAATCAAGCAAAGCCAGCACAGATCCCGCATACTGTTTGATGTCGGCCTAACAAGCAACGATTTGCAGGATTATTGGTATGTTTGGAATTCACGATCTCACGCTATTTATCCTCTCTGGTTTTTTACTAAATGTAATGCCAGGCCCCGATTCATTGCTGATCATGTCTAAAAGTGCCTCTCACGGATGGCGTGCAGGCAGCATTGCATCATTAGGAATTGGCTCCGGTGTATTTGTTCATGTATTAGCAGCCGCATTAGGTTTATCTGCCATTTTAGCCAGCTCTTCTACTGCGTTTACCGTTGTGAAATATGCCGGTGCAGTTTATCTGGCGTATATCGGTTTGATGGCGTTTAGTCAGAAAACAAACACCCATTCTGATGAAAAACTTTCGCCAGATTTATTGCCTATAACGCCATTTTCTATGCAGTCTATTTATTGGCAGGGGTTCTTGAGTAATGCATTAAACCCTAAAGTAGCACTATTTTTTCTGGCCTTTGTTCCACAATTTATAAATCATGATGCATCCAGTACAGCACTGGCATTTATCATTCTTGGCATTATTTTTAATTTTAACAGTATGTTATGGTGTCATTTTCTGGCGATTTCTACTGCCTTAGCCAGTAAACGCCTCAAAGTTAGTAATACGGTTAGTTTTTGGCTGAATAAAATAATTGGCACACTGTTTATTTCTCTCGGTATCAAATTGGCTTTAGCGGCAAAAAACTAACCCCAGCGTAAAGCAATCAAATTGGAAATATATGAATAGTCTTCTGTTAAAAGCACTGACTTCACTGTCAAATACATGCAATAAATCATCATTACAGGCAGTGGATGAAGACCGGATAAAAGTCACATTTCGGGCCATACATAAAAATAAAGTTCCGGTAAACCCTGCTGAAATTGAACAGTGGTTGCTTTCTAATAACTGGCAACCCAAACCGGTAGAAAGCATCGTGACATGGGCAAAAACGATAAGCTCAGGCGGAAAACTGCCATTGAAAAATAAAGATTTAGTACCCACTGAAAAAGAAGTCTGGGCTAAGTTAAACCCATAATGAGCTATGTTTTTAATCTGGAGAAGATGCGCTTATTCTTTCTCTCGTTGTCATTTATATGGTAGTTTGCAATTAGATCGCGTGGTTTGGCAATGGTGATTAATGGATAAATTCAAGTGGTTTGTCATCGCGTTCGTCCTCGGACTGACGTTGTGCACCCATGCGTTTTATCCGGCAAAAATCGACTTATCATCATCCGTATCGCCGATCGCCCCCCAGCAACAACTGGCTGACAATCTGGGCACCTTTAAATTTATCACGAGTAATCAGCAGTTAAGATTACGCCTGAGTTCAGTCATCAATGATGATGACGAATCAAAACCGGTGCTCTTTGATTTAGTTAAAACCTGGGGCGGCGATGTCATTGCACTGGTGCTTGCCGGGTTAATTCTGCTCATCACTCCTTTATTGCAGAAATACAGC
>CAIZDF010000407.1 GCA_903931645.1 uncultured Tolumonas sp. | reverse complement strand
GCTGATGTCGGCGGTAAACAAGATCTATCTGATAAAGAGAAAGAGTGTGCCAGTCGCTTTCAGAGCTTCAATGATATGTTGAAAATACTGGAACATAAGCATGGCTGTACAAAGCTTGATTCTAAGATGATTGAATTGCCACAGGTTGGTCGTTCGCGCAAACATCTACTTGCGAATGGTCTCCAGAGAGTCATTCAATATGTAAAAATCAAAACAACGAACGTTACAGTCAGGTTACTTGAAATTGATACGTCAGATGGTGAAAAAATGATATCAACGAAAATATTATATGGGACTGGCGATAAAGACTGGTTAGATGACTTTAAAGCTATACGCGAAGGAATTGTCACCAAAAGACTTTCGTGGCCAACTAAGTTGCTTGATGATTTGTATGGTGAAAAAGGTCACAAGGGAACGAATCATCCGCAGCACCAAGGTGCTCAAGCAGGGAATATTCCGGTTGATGCTTTAGAAAGCTGGGCGGAACGGGTTTTGGCTGATGTAGAAAGACGACGGTAGTTGTTTTCAGTAAATTAGCTTGGTCTTTTACTAGGCATATCTATTTTAAGATCTCAGGCGAATTTCAACTTATGGTATGTTGAATGCTTGCACAGTAAGTTGTTCTAAGAACGAAGACATTCTTCTTGTGATTATAGATATTTACGTTAAATAAATGTTAATTGCTATCAATAGAACGATCGCTTATTTGGTGAGCCTAGAGCAGATTTTGATTACCTATATCTATCTAAACAGGATGTTGAGTACGTTGAAAACCAAATTTTTCATAAAAATTAGGCACCTCAGCCATTAGGCAGACATAGGATCCCGGCGAGGCGGCTGAACTGATATAGCGCATAATATGATGCATAATTATCCGTCCATAGCCTTTACCTTGATGATCGGGGTGCACTGCGATATCAACAATCTCAAAATTTAGCGCCCCATCACCTACTACTCGGCCCATGCCGATAAGTATTCCATCCATCACAAGATGTACACCATAGAGGCTGGCTGGTAGCGCTTTGATTACGGCATTCAAGGGCCGAGAGGAAAGTCCGCTCAGTAGGCGAAGATTGCAGAAATCGTCTGCTGAAGGTGGGGTTTCAATAATCTGCATATGCTTTCCGGAAAAATAATCACAACTGATTTGTTACTACAAAGGCAGTTTACTTCTGTATTTTGCCTAAAATATATCCTGCAATAATCATTGGGATATGGGGTTATAAATAATTTGCTGTGTATTTCATTTGACGCTTCTCATTATGGATGTGTGAAAGTGATACCACTGGCGAATGCTGTAATTAGCGTCATAAGCACACGTTTGATTGCTGGTTCCATTGAAATACCTGATCTGGCTGACGTCTCCACATGCGCCGGATGTACAAAAACCGTTACCGCATCTCGAACTACTTCTGCAGCAGCCTGTACATCGTCTAGCTTAAATTCTTGATCCTTAACGCCTTCTTCAAGAATTGTTACGATCAGGCGAACAATTGCATTCGCGTAGTTTTTTACAATATCAGGACGTTCAATAACTACCCGCCTGTATAATTGGTAGACCTCAGGATCATTACTGAAACGCTCCAGCTTACGTCGATGTAGCGTTAATACTAGGTCTGTCAGCCGTTTCCCCGCAGGCTCAGATCCGCCAATAAATGTTTTAGCCAGTTCTTCTTCATCGTTCATTGTTTGTAGAACTATGGCGTCGAAAACTTCTGCCTTCGATCTGAAGTAACGATAAATCGTCGTGTGAGACGTTCCCAGAATACGTGCTATATCGACGACATTGGTTTTATTTTCACCATATCGGCGTACATGTGTTCGTGCTGCATCAAGTATTTGGCTGGTTGAGAGCCCCTCATCTGC
>CAIZDF010000406.1 GCA_903931645.1 uncultured Tolumonas sp. | reverse complement strand
GAAAATCGTACTCCTGCGCCATTGCATATGGCTTTCCGCGATTATTTTGTTCAACTACAAAACCCTAGATTGTTAGGGTATATCGCGTCCGGTGCATTTTTCTACGTTGGTATTTATGCTTATGTTGCCGGTTCGCCAGCGGCTTATATTCAATATTATCATGTATCCCCCCAGTCTTATGGATGGTTATTCGGGTTGAATATTATCGGTATTATGGTGGTGAATTTAGTCAATTCGCGCTTGGTTGTGAGACTGGGTGTCGATCGTTTGTTTTATCTGGGTACTTGGATCACGGCTATTGCGGGCACCATGCTCGCAGTAAATGCTAAATTTGGTTTAGGTGGATTACCGGGCTTATTGATCCCCATATTTATTTTTACCTCGATGAATGGATTAATTGTCGCCAATTCGGTAGCTGGCGCATTGGATCTAATGCCACATAAAGCTGGGACAACCTCATCGTTAATCGGTGCTATGCATTATGGCGCTGGTGTGATCAGTGCGGCATTACTAGGCTTATGCACCAACGGTACGCCGTGGACAATGGGGTTAATTATTGCGATTGCAGGTGTTGGTAGTTTAATTTCGGCAACGCTATTACGCATATACAGTAAGCGAAATAAACATTTGTAATGTTTGTACCAACAAATCAGACCTTCATCCTTAAATTAATCGTAAATATGATGATAAATTGTTATACATTATTTTATCGATGATATTTAAAGATATTTATTCATGTTAAAAGAAAACCTTAATGATTTTCTGTTTTTTATGGTGTTGGCTCGTGAGGGCAGTTTTACAAAAGCGTCTGCAATACTGGGTATGTCGCAATCAGCTCTGAGTCATGCGATCAAAGCACTGGAACAACGACTGCAACTGCGTTTATTTAATCGAACCACTCGTAGTGTCTCGCTGACGGATGCTGGTGAACGTTTATTGCAGATGGTAGAGCCGAAATTTAGTGCGTTGGAAGAAGAGTTACACGAATTAAGTGAAGACTATAACAAGCCAACCGGGTCGATAAGAATATCATCACCGGACTATGCATCTCAGCATATTGTCTGGCCGGCAGTTAAACGGTTTGCTAAAGCGTATCCGGATATTAATGTGGAAATTAATATCGAAAACCGAATGACAGATATTGTTGCGGAACGTTATGACGCTGGCGTCAGATTGGGCGACCAAGTTGCGAAAGATATGGTTGCTGTTCGTATATCCGCGGATATGCGGTTGCTGGTGGTGTGTTCGCCAAGTTATTTAGCCGATAAATCTGTGCCGTCGGAACCGGACGATTTGACGTTACATGATTGTATTAATCTCAGACTAAATACAAATGGTGGGCTTTATGCCTGGGAGTTTGAGAAACAGGGAAAGGTCGCCAGAGTCAGAGTGAAAGGGCAGTTAGCATTTAACACGACTAATCAGATGTTAGAGGCTGCTTTAGACGGTTTTGGTTTCGCTTATTTGCCTGATGATCTGGTAAACACGCATATTGAAAGTGGGCGTCTGATCTGTGTGCTAGATGACTGGTGCCCCGTTAACACTGGTTTTCATTTGTATTATCCAAGTCGCCGGCAACACAAAGTTGCATTTACCTTATTTGTCGATGCCTTACGTTATAAAAGTTAATCATTTATTTATCAACAAGTTATCGGCCAGCGGACTTATGTGTTGCATGCATAAGTCTTAGCTGATTTCACTACTTAATCCCGCCCTGAATATTTTGCACAATACTTTCTGATACACAGACGCTATCCATATAAATTCAATATTTCTGCGCCTGAAAAGATCTTTGCCTAACAATAATCTCAGGAGTTCGTTGTGAATTATAAATATTTAGGCCGTAGTGCATTACAGGTGTCACCGTTGTGTTTAGGTGCCATGATGTTTGGTGGTGAAACGGACGAAAGCACATCAAAACGTATTATCGATAAGGCTTATGACCAAGGCATCAATTTTATCGATACCGCGGATGTTTATCATGCCGGGAGATCAGAGGAAATTGTTGGCAAGGCAGTCGCACAACATCGAGATGATTGGGTAATTGCTACCAAATTTGGTTTTCCGACGATACCAAAGCCTAATACTCAGGGGCAATCGCGCAAATGGATCTATCAGTCGGTAGATGCAAGTTTGAAACGTTTAGGCACTGATTACATTGATATTCTGTATTTCCACCGTGCTATTCCGGGATTATCTCTGGAAGAAAGTGTGAGAGCGGTAGGTGATTTAATTCGTCAGGGGAAGGTGCGTTACTTCGGTGTCTCTAATTTCTCCGGCTGGCGTATTGCTGAGATCTGTCGTCTGGCAGATCTCAATGGTATTGATCGCCCGGTCGCCAGTGAACCGCTTTACAACATAGTGAGTCGTACCGCCGAAGTTGAACAGCTTCCTGCTGCCGCTAATTATGGATTAGGTGTCGTGCCATATAGCCCGTTAGCCCGTGGTGTGTTAAGCGGTAAATATGATCTCAATAAACCACTACCGACAGACAGTCGCGCTGGGCGTGGCGACAAGCGAATTCAACAGACTGAATTGCGATCTGAGTCGATTGAAATTGCACAAAAAATCAGTGCTTATGCTGCTGAACGCGGCACAAACTCCATCGCTTTCGCGCTGGCATGGGTGCTGAATAACCAATTAATTTCCTCCACTATTGCTGGCCCTCGTACCGAAGCGCAATGGGATAGCTACATGCAAGCGTTGGAATTTAAACTGACTCTGGAAGATGAAGTTTTCATCAATAGCCTTGTTGCTCCAGGGCATAACTCCACGCCGGGTTATACCGATCCAGGTTATCCGATTGAAGGTCGTCAAATAGGCTAAATATTTAGAAGCCACGTCTAATTTTATAAAAGTGGCTTCAACATTTCCCACGCTCTGTAACTACAAGGTGCCAACATGGAATACGTTAAACTTGGAAATACCGGATTAGATGTTTCCCGCATTTGTCTGGGATGTATGGGTTTTGGTGATCCAAATAAATGGGTGCATGGCTGGGTTCTTCAGGAAGAAGAGAGCCGGATTATTATCAAGCAGGCGCTGGAGTTAGGTATTAACTTTTTCGATACCGCGAATGTGTATTCGTTAGGTGCAAGTGAAGAAATTCTCGGGCGGGCAATAAGAGATTACGGTAATCGCGACGAAGTTGTCGTAGCAACTAAAATACACGGCAAAATGCATCAGGGGCCAAACGGTTCAGGGCTTTCCCGCAAAGCGATTATGAGCGAGATTGATAAAAGCCTGAAACGTCTCGAGATGGATTATGTCGATCTTTATATCATTCACCGCTGGGATTACAACACGCCGATTGAAGAGACTATGTCGGCACTAAATGATGTGGTGAAATCAGGCAAGGCTCGTTATATCGGTGCGTCCGCCATGTATGCCTGGCAGTTTCAGAAAGCGCAGTATATTGCGGAAAAAAATGGTTGGACTCGTTTTGTCTCAATGCAAAACCATTTAAACCTTATCTATCGTGAAGAAGAGCGGGAAATGTTGCCGCTTTGTCGGGACCAAAAAGTCGCTGTCACACCATATAGCCCGCTAGCATCTGGAAGATTAACCCGCGATTGGACAGCAGAAACAACGAAACGCTCAGAAACAGATCAAATTGCAAAGAGTAAATATGACTCCACCCATGACGCAGACAAAGTAGTGATTGAACGACTGGCCGCGATCGCTGAAAAAAGAGGCGTACCGCGTACTCATATTGCATTAGCCTGGTTATTGCAGAAAGAACCGGTGTTGCACCGATTATTGGCGCAACGAAAATTTCGCACTTAGAAACGGCTGTCGCATCGTTGTCTGTTACGTTAACCGATGAAGACATAGCTTATCTGGAAGAGCCCTATGTGCCACATAACATCGTAGGCTTCAGCTAATAACATTGGTGGTTTACAACAAATTTACTTACGGTGGTCGCTAACAGGATCGATCACCGCAAGTAAACTGCCGTTAATAAGCCAAATTTAGTGTCGCCAGTGTTTGTTTTCTGACGCTGGCCAATAAATTTGCATCAGTAATTAATGAGCGACCATATGATGGGATCATCGTTTTGAGTTTGTCTTGCCATGCCGCAGATTGCATTTGCTGTGGGAAGCACCGTTCAAGCACATCTAACATGGTTTTAACGCTCACTGAGGCACCAGGGGAGGCTCCCAGCAGGGCTGCCAGGCTTCCATCTTCAGCTGCAACAATCTCAGTACCAAATTCCAATTTTCCCCATTTGTGATGGCCGCGTTTGATAATTTGTACCCGTTTACCTGCGTGAGCTAAGGTCCAATCTTCGGTGCGGGCGTTGGGGATAAACGCCTGCAATGATTGCATACGCTGGTTTTGGTTTTGAAAAACCTCTTTTACCAGATATTTGGTTAAATCAAAGTTGTTAGCACCGGCACCAATTAGACTTTTCAGATTGTTAGGTCTTACCGATTTGACCAAATCTAAGCGCGAACCATGTTTCAAAAATTTAGTCGTAAACCCGGCATACGGCCCAAATAACAAACTCATTTTGCCATCAATAATTCGGGTATCTAAGTGGGGAACCGACATCGGTGGTGCACCAACAGTGGCTAGGCTGTATACCTTGGCATGGTGTTGTTGAATGAGTTCCTGGTTTTGGCAAATTAGCCACTGTCCGCTTACTGGAAAACCACCATAACCTGCCGCTTCCTCAATACCTGATTGCTGTAATAGATGCAGTGCTATACCGCCGGCACCTAAGAATACAAACGGGCTTTCGATCGCTTGTTTGGCCGCATTGTTTCGATTTTTGACTTTAATCGTCCAAGGTTTTTTTGCACCATGCCCACGATGTAAATCAATAACCTTGGTATTAGTTAATAATTCAAAATTGGCATTTTTCTGCAGATAACTAACCAGAGTTCGAGTTAGTGCACCAAAATTCACATCGGCACCATGTTCAACACGTGTAGCGGCTAAACGCGGTTCTGCTGAACGCCCATTCATCATTAAAGGCATCCAATCAAGCAGAGTCTGGTTGTCTTCACTCCACTGCATTTCTGCAAACAGATGATGCGATTTCAGTAATGAGTATCTGGTTTTAAGGTAATCGATATTATGTTCACCCCAGACTGCGCTGAGGTGAGGAACCCTATTAATGAACGATTTAGATTGAATGTTCTGACTATCGGCATTGACTAAATGTGACCAAAATTGCAAAGAAACCTCAAACGCAGCATTAATTTCTAACGCACGTTGAATTTGTACATTGCCATTTTTGTCGTGAGGCGTGTAGTTCAGTTCACAATAGCCAGCGTGGCCAGTCCCAGCATTGTTGAGTGCGCCGGAGCTTTCAAGAGCGATCTCGGGGAGTTGCTCAATCATACAGATATGCAATGAAGGGTCTAGGCGGTGTATCAACATCGCCAGTGTTGCACACATGATCCCACCGCCAACTAACGTAACATCTGTATGAATTGAAGCCATTAAACAACCCTGTTTAGCATTTCAATGATAAGGTGGATTATAAATACATTTTTACTAATATGATATGTGTTGCTTTTCAGTAATATTGAACAACAGCTCATTTTTAATAAAAGTACTTATTCGTCAATGTGATAAAAACGGTTTACTCTTTGCCTCACTATAGTCTACCTAAGATATTCGTGTAGTGAATTTTGTGCTTGGTATGGTGCTAGTTAGGTAAGCGATTGCTGTAAGGGCGGAAGATTGGCATCTACTGTATGAAGTGCTTAGATGTGGTGAATATAACAATAACCATAAGTGATATGGTTATTGTTATGAATATGCATTAATCGTTTAAATGCTGTCTAAGATCTCGGCAGCAATATTGGCTTCCGCTTTACTTACTTTTTCAGCCAGTATTGTTGTTAGATGTGCTAAGGAAGGTGCGAACAAGTCAGGG
>CAIZDF010000405.1 GCA_903931645.1 uncultured Tolumonas sp. | reverse complement strand
TTTTGCCACTGCTATTTCATTCTATGGTGGAGTATCCGTTTTACCATTCTGTTGCACATTTCTTCTTGTTTATTGTTTTCCTTTGGCTGGCTGATGCTGAAAGTGGCCAACAAAAAACATATCCCTGCAATTATTGGTTTTTAGCCCGAGTGGTTGCAATTATAGTTCCGCTTATTGTTGTACCTTTTATGTTGACGGGTTTACAAGCCGCCTATGTATTGACCAAATATGACCGTATGAAAGATAAAAATCCGCAGATGCTGGAACAGATCATTAATCCGTTACCTTGGATGATGATGTATGAATTCCAGATGCGTAGCGTACAACTCACCTTCTCAGCAGCAACGCATGATAGAGCCGGATTGGGAAGTTACGTTGACTGGGCAAAACAGTTTCTGCATAACACACCACGGGCAGCAGTTTACAGCCAACTGGTTTATGCCTTGCAACAGTTAAATGACAAAGAGCAGGCACAATTCTGGCTGGATGAAGGTAAACGGGTTTTTCCCCGAGCTGATTTTCTGCAGAAAATTTCACTTTCATCTATGTCTGTAGTTTCCAGCGCTAAATAAAACAATTAATGGTGATTAGATTGAAAAAAATAATGATAACCGGTGCCTACGGTCAGGTTGGTTTTTGTCTGACGCAGCAAGCACAGGCGAATGGCTGGGATGTTCTGGCGATTGACAGAGATAAGCTGGATATTACGGATCCGCAAGCGGTTAACGCTCTGATTAAAGAATATCAGCCGGATGTCATCATTAATGCGGCTGCACATACTGCTGTTGATAAAGCAGAAACAGAAATTGACGCTTCGTATGCCATTAATCGTGATGGCCCGCATTATCTGGCGGAAGCAGCAGCTTCAGTAAACGCGGCGATGCTGCATATTTCTACGGATTATGTTTTTTCCGGCGATAAAGAGGGTACCTATAGCGAAACTGATCCGCTAGCGCCACAGGGTGTTTACGGCGCCAGCAAATTAGCCGGTGAAGAGGCGGTTATTAGAGCTAATCCTAAACATATCATTCTGAGAACTGCCTGGGTTTTTGGCGAACACGGTAATAACTTCGTTAAAACCATGCTGCGTCTGGGTTCTCAGCGCGATCAACTGGGCATTGTAGCCGATCAGTTCGGCAGCCCGACCTATGCTGGTGATATTGCCGCTGCGCTGTTAGCAATTGCTGAAAAAGCGGTTGCTGCACCTGCAACCGTGAGCTGGGGCATTTATCACTTTGCCGGTGAGCCGCATGTGAATTGGCATCAGTTTGCACAGATGATTTTTGATAAAGCTGTTGAACAGCAGTTATTGGCAAAGGCACCGCAGCTGAATGCATTAACGACTGCAGACTATCCGACACCGGCTAAACGTCCGGCAAACTCGCGTCTGGACTGTCGTAAAATTTTCACCGAATTTGGTATTCAACCGAGTGATTGGCACAAAACACTGGAAAATATCGCTGCTTACGCGCCGCAATAAATAGCAAAAGGATAGAACAAATAATGAAAGGTATTATTCTGGCGGGTGGCAGTGGCACACGTCTGCATCCGGCCACTGTAGCAATAAATAAACAACTGTTGCCTGTTTACGATAAGCCGATGATTTATTACCCGTTAAGCACCCTGATGCTGGCTGGGATCAAAGAAATCCTGCTGATCAGCACACCGCGTGATCAGGAAAGCTATCAGCGTCTGCTCGGTGATGGTCATCAGTGGGGTATTCATATTGAATATGCTATTCAGCCAAGTCCGGATGGATTAGCTCAGGCGTTTATCATCGGTGAAAAATTCATCGGTGATGATTCAGTCTGTTTAGTGCTGGGCGATAACATTTTCCATGGTCATGGGCTGGCAGAAACATTGCAGCAAGCCGCTGCCTGCACGGAAGGTGCAACCGTGTTTGGTTATTATGTTACCGATCCTGAACGTTATGGTGTTGTGGAGTTTAATTCGGCTGGTCACGCTATTTCGATTGAAGAAAAACCAGTTACACCACGGTCTAACTATGCTGTGACCGGTCTGTATTTTTACGATAATCAGGTCGTTGAAATCGCCAAAAATGTGAGGCCTTCCGCACGCGGCGAACTGGAAATTACGGATGTCAACAACGTTTATCTGCAGCGCCAACAACTGCGTGTAGAGCGTATGGGTCGTGGTTGTGCTTGGCTTGATACTGGCACTCATGACTCTTTACTGGATGCAGCTGTTTTTATGCGCGTTTTAGAGAAACGTCAGGGCCAGAAGGTTGCCTGTCCAGAGGAAACCGCTTATCGCATGGGCTTCATTACGGCCGAACAACTGCGTGACTTAGCTAAGCCGCTGGTGAAAAGTGGCTATGGGGCTTATCTACAGCACATTGCTGATGAAGATAACTGGGTTAAATAAGGTTTTATCATGAAAATTATTGATACAACGATCCCTGATGTGAAAATCATTGAGCCAGCGGTGTTTGGCGATGAACGCGGTTTCTTTATGGAAACCTGGCAGGAACAGAAATTTAATGAACTGGTGTGTGAACGCCGGTTTGTACAGGACAATCACTCGAAATCCCGTCAGGGTATTCTGCGTGGTTTGCACTACCAAACAGAACAAGCTCAGGGCAAACTGGTCCGTGTCGTTGCTGGTGAAGTATTTGATGTTGCTGTCGATATTCGTCGTTCATCATCTACATTTGGTCAATCGGTAGGTGTGCTGTTGTCTGCGGAAAACAAGCGTCAGCTGTGGGTACCAGAAGGGTTTGCACATGGTTTTTATGTCACCACAGAAACCGCTGAATTCGTTTATAAATGCACTAATTATTACAACCCGTCTGTGGAACATTCTATTCGTTGGAGTGACCCGGCTCTGAATATTCAGTGGCCACTGGTTGATGGTCAGCAACCATCACTTTCTGCCAAAGATGCAGAAGGTAAATTATTCAAAGATGCGGTTTATTTCGACTAATTGAGACACTTTTTCATGAAAAAATTACTCGTTACCAGCGGAGCCGGTTTTATCGGCGCCAACTTCGTTCATTACTGGCTGAAAACGCATCCGTCAGATCGTGTAGTAGTGCTGGATGCGCTGACTTACGCCGGCAATATTGAAACACTGCGTCCGCTGATGGATAACCCGAATTTCCGTTTCGTGAAAGGGAATATCTGTAATTCTGAACTGGTTGAAATGCTGCTGCGTGATGAGCAGATCGATACATTGGTGCACTTTGCCGCTGAATCGCATGTTGACCGCTCTATTACCGGTCCGGATGCATTCATTGAAACCAATATTATTGGTACCCACAGTCTGCTGAAAGCAGCCCGTGCAGTATGGCTGGCAGATCCTGCTAATCCGGTGCCGCATCGTTTCCATCATGTGTCTACCGACGAAGTGTATGGCACGCTGGAACTGACTGACCCGGCTTTTACCGAATCAACCGCATACGCGCCGAATTCACCATATTCTGCATCTAAAGCTGCTTCTGATCATTTAGTGCGTGCTTATCACCATACTTATGGTCTGCAGGTGACTACCAGCAACTGTTCCAATAACTATGGTTATTATCATTTCCCGGAAAAGCTGATCCCATTGTGTCTGACCAACATTCTGGATAATAAAGCGCTGCCAATTTATGGTGATGGCAAACAGATCCGTGATTGGTTGTTTGTGGAAGATCACTGTCGTGGTATTGAGTTGGTGCTGAATGAAGGCGTGATTGGTGAAACCTACAATATCGGCGGTGTGAACGAATGGCAGAACATTGATATTGTGCATCTGATCTGTGAACTGGTGGATGGTGAATTTGCTGCCGACAGAACACTGGCTGCGCGTTATTCGCTGTCACCGTGTGCAAAAGGTGAATCGGCGAAGTCATTAATCACTTACGTAACTGATCGTGCAGGTCATGATCGCCGTTATGCCGTGGGTACTGAGAAAATCCAAAGTGAACTGGGTTATCAGCCGCAGGAAACCTTCCAAACGGGCATTGCCAAAACTATTAAATGGTATCTGGTTAATGAAAATTGGTGGCGTCCGCTGAAGAAATAAGACTGCTACGCAGTATATTACAAAAACAAAAAGGTCCTGAGATAGTTTGTTATCTCAGGACCTTTTTGTTTTATGGCAATGGCATACTTTTTGATAAACACCTTCCGGGAGTTTTATTAATCGACATGGAGGTTGGTGTTTATGCTATTAAATACATACGAACAAAATGGACGCTTGTTCAATATGAATTTCATCGAAGAGGCTGGAGCTGGCGTATCTGGTTATCGCGGTGAATTGGTGTTGGTGCAAGGCGAAGTGGGTGATTCAGCTGGTCGTCGCAAGCCACC
>CAIZDF010000404.1 GCA_903931645.1 uncultured Tolumonas sp. | reverse complement strand
ACAGGCAGTGCCATGTCGATGTCGATCAGTAAAGCCAGCAAGGAAGATAAAGTCATGATCGAAGAGCTGGTGCAGGATGTGTGGGAAAACAGCGAAAGCTGGATGCCAGAACACTAAACTGGCCTCGATGGATTGACACTGGTAGCTACCGTCCACCAGAATGGGCTTTAACGTGACCGGGGTGCTGTTTATCAGCTGAGAAATACCCGTTGCACCTGATCTGGATCATGCCAGCGTAGGGAGTTCACGACGGTATTGCCGTCCTCCTTTTTGCTGCGCATTTTGTCTGCCATTGTTAAGGAGGACTTATGTCGCAAGCTTTACCCGCTACTATCGTTGCCACTCATCTTAAACGTCTCCGTCGCACTTCACCGCTCACTCATGTCATTACCAATGATGTGGTCACCGGATTTACTGCGAATGTTTTACTGGCATTAGGTGCCGCACCAGCCATGATAACCGCACCGGAAGAAGCGGGCGCTTTTGCCGCGATGTCTTCAGCATTGTCGTTAAACGTTGGCACACTGACCTCCACTCAAGCGGCCACTATTCGTATTGCTGTTCAGGCAGCCAATCAGGCTAAAACACCCTGGGTATTAGATCCGGTAGCGGTTGGGGTATTACCTTACAGGACTGAATTGTGTCGTGAATTACTGAAACTGCACCCAACTGTTATTCGGGGCAATGCGTCGGAGATCATGGCGTTAGCCGGTCATGCTACCGCCGGGAAAGGGGTGGATAGTGCTGACCAGAGTGATCAGGCGATTGGTGCGGCTCAAATATTGGCAAATAACTGTGGAGCCATTGTCGCGGTAACCGGTGAGATTGATTACATCACCGATGGGGCGCGGGTCGTGCATGTTAAAGCAGGCGATCCATTGATGACTCGGGTGACAGGTACTGGCTGTGCACTGTCCAGTGTCGTTGCGGCTTTTGTGGCAGGTTGTGAAGAAAAAGCTCGTTTAGATGCCGTGGCCAGCGCTTGTGCGGTCATGGCGATTGCCGGGCAACGGGCTGCAGCGCAGGCAAAGGGGCCGGGCAGTTTTGTACCTTTATTTTTAGACAAACTTTATCAACTAGATGCAGTAACGTTAGCTGAGGCGTTGGCATGAAGTTAGATCTATCACTGTATCTGGTGTTAGACCCCGAGATGTGCGGCGGTTTTGACGCGGCACTTAAACTCACGCAGCAGGTGCTAGATGCCGGTGTGACAGTATTACAGCTGCGGGCACCACAGTGGAAAAAGCGCGATTGGTTGCGCTTATCACAACGGATCTTGCCGATGAGCCGTGAGGCTAACGTGCCTTTCCTGATCAATGATCATATTGATATTGCACTGGCTTGTGATGCGGATGGTGTGCACTTAGGGCAGGGGGATCTGCCATTGGCGGTTGCCCGTCAGTTATTAGGGCCAGATAAAATTCTGGGGCTGTCTATTTCGCAAGCCGCTCACCTGTACAATGACGATTGTTTATTGGCGGACTATTTTGGTGTGGGGCCGGTTTTTCCTACCGGTACGAAACAAGATGCTGATCCGGCTATCGGATTACATTCATTGCGGGATTGGATGACCAAAATCAGCAAACCGGTGGTGGCGATTGGCGGTATTGATGCGGTAAACACGAGTGATATTTTTCAGGCGGGGGCGGATGGTATTGCCGTTGTTTCGGCCATTTGTGCCGCGGTTGATCCAGCTGCATCGACGCGCGAGTTAGGGTTAATCATTAACAAAGCCCGCAACTTACAGTGAGATGAGTGATCCATTTTATCTGTCTTTGCGGATAAAAATTGGCGATGTGGTGCCAGCAAACCAGCGTTTGCATATTGAATAACCACTGTCTGGTGTCAATTTAACCAGTCAGACTGACAAGTGGCATCTTTGATTTCAATTCCCTGCATTTAGTGGCATAATTTGAATATACGGTGATTAGCGCAGCCCGGTAGCGCATCTGGTTTGGGACCAGAGGGTCAAAGGTTCGAATCCTTTATCACCGACCACATT
>CAIZDF010000403.1 GCA_903931645.1 uncultured Tolumonas sp. | reverse complement strand
GCAGGCTGGCTGATGGGGTTGGCAGCTGGGTTGGAGATCCCGGTGATGTTGCTTGCCGGACGCTATAGTGCGCGTCTTGGTAATCGCAAGTTATTGTTGATCTCGGCAATATCAGCAGTCGCTTTTTATCTGCTTTTATTGCTATCACAACAGCAATTATGGCTGTTTCTGGCGCAGATACTGAATGCACTGTTTATAGGCATTTTAGCGGGCATCGGTATGACTTGTTTTCAGGATCTGTTACCCGGCCATCCTGGGCAGGCTTCGACCTTATTTAGCAACAGTATTCGTTGTGGCGGTATCGTTGCCGGTATGTTGGCCGGAACCATTACTGAATGGTTCCATTTTCAAGGTGTGTTTATCTGCGCGTTTATTTTGTCAATTTTTGCCATGCTGTCTGTATGGCGGATCAGCTCGTTGTAGACGGTAAAATCGACGGCGAACTGATCTCAATCGCGGTCGATTTTTTATTATTTTGCCAGTAAGCCGCAGTCAGTGGGTGTGACAAACGCAGACACTCCAGTAAACAATTTGCACTAGGGCCCAGACGTTCGGGGGCTGGAATAACCAAGTGCGTGAAAATTTTTCGTTCATTTCCTTCGCGCAATGGCAGTCGATGTAATTGCTGACGCTGGATAAAGCCTTCTACCAGATGCAATGGCAACCAGGCAAACCCCATTCCTGCCAGTAGGATCTCAATTGCTTCGTGCAAGCTGGTTACTGTCCAGCGTTGTTCGGCTTTCAGCCATCCCGTCATTTCTTTCGGATTTTTTGCTGTATCCCGAATAACGATTTGCAGTTGTTGGGTCAACTCATCGGCACTGAGCATACGGGCTTCTAATGCTAACGGGTGCTGAGGATGACAAACGGCGACAAACGTTACCTCTGCTAATGGCTCAGCCAGGAATCCCTTCGGAACATGGCCACAAATTACGATATCGGCTTTTTGTTCATGGATGAACTCTTCTGTGCCACTCAAAACTGTATCAAACATCTGTAAATGAGTACCGCGGGATAACGGATAGTAATTCTGTAAGGCGCGATTGAGTGGTCGCCGAGGATGAGCTATTTCCACGGCAAAGCGAATTTCTGCTTCCCAGCCTTGATGAATGTTGTGGGCCAGCAGCTCTAATTCCTGCATTTGCTGATTCATGAGTTTAGCCCGACGCAAAAACATATCGCCTGCATCGGTCAGATAGGCTTTACGTCCTCTGACTTCCAGTAAAGCAACACCCAGCGTTTGCTGTAATTTGGCAATAGCATGATTAAGAGAAGACTGGCTTTTATTCAGTTTCTCTGCTGCCTGGGCATAACCACCATGTTCGACTACTGCTTGAAAGATACGCCATTGCTCGAGTGTGCTTTTTGGACGAAACATTCCATCGTCTCCAATAATTATCGCTATTTCTAAGCCAATCATGCGGAAGTAGTGATTTTGTCTGCTGGTCTAACCGCGTAGAATGCAGCAGTTTTACATTTTCAGGAGAGCATGAATGGCATTTATTTATGATTATGGTTTATTTGCTGTAAAGAGTATCACACTTGTTCTGGTCATTGTCTTGGGTGTGATCGCTATCGTATCTGCAATTGCTCGACACAAGACTCGACGCGGCGAATTAGATATCACAGACCTGTCTGCGGATCATCAGCAGAACAAAGTGCATTTGACTGAAGCATTACTCAATAAAGAACAACGTAAAGAGTATGCCAAGCAGCAGAAGAAAGAACTTAAAGCGAAGAAAAAAAATGTGCCGGATACCAATAAATCACGTCTGTTCCTGATCGATTTTAAAGGTGGAATGGATGCAAAGGAAGTGTCGTCACTGCGTGAAGAAATCACCGCTGTGTTAACCATGGCGAAAAGCGAAGATGAAGTGCTGGTTCGGGTGGAATCAGGTGGTGGCGTGGTGCACGGTTATGGCTTAGGTGCTTCACAGTTACAACGCATCCGTGATAGAGGTTTGTTTTTAACTGTTGCGATAGACAAAGTGGCTGCCAGTGGCGGTTATATGATGGCGTGTGTAGCCCAAAAAATTATCGCGGCCCCTTTTGCCATTGTTGGCTCTATTGGCGTGGTCGCGCAAATGCCAAACTTTAACCGCTTGTTGAAAAAACACGATGTGGATATTGAATTACACACCGCAGGTCAGTTTAAACGTACCCTGACTATCTTTGGTGAGAACGACGACAAAGCCCGCGAAAAATTCCGTGAAGAGCTGGAAACCATTCATCAACAATTTAAACAGTTCGTCAGTGAACATCGCCCGCGCATGGATATCGATCAAATAGCGACCGGTGAACATTGGCTGGCAGCAGAAGCGAAAAAGTTAGGTGTGGTAGATGAATTGCGGACCAGCGATGATTATTTGCTGTCTCAGTTTGAGCAAAAGCAGGTGATTAAAGTGACTTATCAGACGAAAAAGGGTCTTGCCGATCGTTTTTCTAACGCAGCGTCATTAGCTGTCGAAAAAGCCATTTATCGTATCATTGAGACCTGTAAGATCCCTTTTTAGTACCTCAGAATGAGAATTTTGCCGTTTTAATGTAAATAAAAGTTGATTATCACTGAAGCTCCAACCATTTTATAAAAAGAAGAGACTTCGCCTGGTTCAGGCGAAGCTATAAACATTGCTTAATTTTTGCGTGCTAATAAGGAAACCGTCGGTCATATGGGCAAAGCACTGGTCATTGTAGAGTCCCCGGCAAAAGCCAAAACTATCAACAAATATCTGGGTAAAGACTTCGTCGTCAAATCCAGTGTTGGTCATGTGCGCGATCTGCCAACAAGTGGCAGCGCATCAACTGCAGCTGATAAAAAGGAAGGCGCAAAAAAAGGTGTTCGTCTTGATGCGGCGGATAAAGCGAAAAAAGAGTACTCATCGCTAGTTTCCCGTATGGGGATCGATCCGGAACATGGCTGGAAAGCACGTTACGAAATACTTCCCGGTAAAGAAAAAGTCGTTGCTGAGCTTCGCGCATTAGCAGCACAAGCTGACACCATCTATCTCGCAACCGACTTGGATAGAGAAGGGGAAGCGATTGCCTGGCATCTGCGAGAGTTGATCGGTGGTGATGAGTCACGCTTTAAGCGCGTCGTGTTTAACGAAATTACCAAGACAGCAATCCAGGAAGCCTTCTCTCATCCTGGCCTGTTGAATATTGAACGCGTTAATGCGCAGCAAGCACGTCGTTTCCTCGACCGCGTTGTGGGTTATATGGTTTCCCCATTGTTATGGAAGAAAATTGCTCGTGGCCTTTCTGCTGGCCGTGTGCAATCCGTAGCATTGCGCTTGATTGTTGAAAAAGAGCGTGAAATTAAAGCCTTTGTGCCAGAAGAGTACTGGGATATTCACGCTGATACACAAACCCCAACTCGTGAAGCTCTGCGGCTGCAGGTAACCTCACAGCAGGGCAAAACGTTCGATCCCAAGAACGAACAGCAAGCCATGGCTGCTGTGCAGACATTGAAAAATGCTGCCTATACTGTGCGCGATCGCGAAGATAAACCGACTAGTAGTAAACCTTCAGCACCATTCATTACTTCCACCTTACAGCAAGCGGCCAGTACACGGCTGAGTTTTGGTGTGAAGAAGACCATGATGATGGCACAGCGTTTGTACGAAGCGGGTCATATTACCTACATGCGTACTGACTCTACTAACTTGAGTCAGGAAGCGGTGGTCGCGGTTCGTGAATATATCGAACAGCAATTCGGTAAAAAATATTTACCGAAAGATCCGCTAACGTATGGTTCTAAAGCCAATGCACAGGAAGCGCACGAAGCGATCCGTCCATCCAACGTTGAAGTGAAAGCCGATGCGTTAAAAGATATGGAAGCGGATGCCGTTCGTTTGTACGACCTGATCTGGCGCCAGTTTGTGGCATGTCAGATGACGCCTGCTCAATATGACACCAGCACCTTGACCGTTACTGCCGCTGATTTTGAACTGAAAGCCAAAGGCCGTATTTTACGTTTCGCGGGTTGGACCAAAGCGTTACCACCAATGGGCCGCAAAGGTGACGATATTGAGTTGCCTGCGGTTAACGCTGGCGATGTATTACAACTCGTTAAACTCGACCCTAAACAGCATTTTACTAAGCCGCCTGCTCGCTTCACGGAAGCTGCGTTGGTTAAAGAGTTGGAAAAACGTGGCATCGGTCGTCCATCAACTTATGCCTCTATCATTTCTACGATCCAGGACCGTGGTTATGTGAAAGTAGAAACTCGTCGTTTTTACGCTGAAAAAATGGGCGAAATTGTCACAGATCGTTTAGTGGAAAGTTTCACTGATCTGATGAGTTATGACTTTACCGCGCAAATGGAAAGCTCGCTGGATAATATTGCCCAAGGCAATTTAGACTGGCACAAGCAACTGGATGGTTTCTACTCTGAATTTAAAGCCGATCTGCAAAAAGCAGAAGGCGATATGGGCGGAATGCGGAGCAATCAGGTTGTATTGACGGATATTGATTGCCCGACCTGTGGTCGCAAAATGGGTATTCGTACAGCCTCAACCGGTGTGTTCTTGGGTTGTTCTGGTTATGCCTTACCGCCCAAAGAACGGTGCAAACAAACCATCAATCTGGTGCCGGGTGATGAATTTATCGCAGCAGACTCAGAAGATGGTGAAGTGAATGCATTGCGTGCTATGCACCGTTGTAAAAAATGCGGTACCGCGATGGATTCCTATGTGCTGGATGGCACACGTAAAATTCATATTTGCGGTAATAACCCTGATTGCGATGGTTATGAGATCGAAGTAGGTCAGTTCCGTCTGAAAGGCTATGAAGGCCCGGTTGTGGAATGTGATCGTTGTGGTTCAGACATGCAGCTGAAAACAGGTCGTTTTGGTAAGTTTATGGCCTGTACCAATGCTGAATGTAAGAACACGCGCAAGATCTTGAAAAACGGTGATGTGGCACCACCGAAAGAAGATCCGGTGTTCCTGCCTGAGCTGAAGTGCAGTAAATCCGATGCGCATTTTGTGTTGCGTGATGGGGCGGCAGGTTTGTTCATGGCGGCCAGCACATTCCCTAAATCACGTGAAACGCGGGCACCGCTGGTTGCTGAATTACTTCGGTTTAAAGATCGCTTGGCACCTAAACACCAGTATCTGGCGGAAGCACCAGTAGCCGATCCAGATGGTAATCCAACCATTGTCCGTTTCAGCCGTAAAACGAAAGAGCAATATGTTGCTTCGGAAGTAGACGGTAAAGCGACCGGTTGGGCTGCTTACTATGTTGGTGGTCGCTGGCAGGCTGCGGCAGGGAAAACAAAGTAAAAAGCTTAAGTAATCAGCAATAAAGAGTGAAGTGCAGAAATATCATACAGTCAGCATTTACTGATGCAAAAAGTATTTTGCCTTCACTCTTCATCTACGTATAATGCGCGCCGTTGCCAAGGCAACATCTCATTGAAGCGGGAATAGCTCAGTTGGTAGAGCATAACCTTGCCAAGGTTAGGGTCGCGAGTTCGAGTCTCGTTTCCCGCTCCAATTTAAGGCGTGTTAACAAAGCGGTTATGTAGCGGATTGCAAATCCGTCTAGCCCGGTTCGACTCCGGGACGCGCCTCCAATAATTTCTCAATATCCACTAAATCACCTTTTTCTAAGTTTCAACCAAACTGTTGAGCCAGCTGATAAAGAATTCTCGCCGTCGCGCCCCAGATAAACCAGCCATCAACCGTTAATCCGATGATTTTATGTGTCGTGCCATTTCGTGTGGTGATCAGTGGTTGATAAGTATTGAGATCGAGTAATGTCTCCAGCGGCAATTCAAATACGGCAGACACTTCATCTTTGGCTGGTGTGATCTTAAATGGCGGTTGTATTAAGGCGAGATAGGGGTGGATCTGATACCCCGTGAAGGTGTGCCCAGAGGAT
>CAIZDF010000402.1 GCA_903931645.1 uncultured Tolumonas sp. | reverse complement strand
TGGGATATGGGCTTGGCGGCGGCGGCATCTCAAATTTTGTTTGCCATTATTCTGGTCGCGGCGATGGCGCAGTTTTTTGTTGCCAGCCGTTCAAAGGGGAATTCCTAATGTCACAAGTGAAGGCGATGAATTCTAAACTCTATACCCAAACGGCAGATCCGGTGAAAGCGTTTGCTACGCATAACCCGGGTGTCAGTAAATCCAGCAGAATCATGCTGTTGTTTACGGTGTTGTTATCGTTAGCAATGCTGGCACCATTTTTGTGGACGTTGGGTCTGTCGTTTAAATCGAACCAAGAACTGATGATGGGCACGGAAACGGTCTTCCGCTTGCCGTACACCATCCAAAACTATCTGAATATCTTAGAAAGTTCAGCCGTGTTTGGCTGGTTGAAAAACAGTCTGATCGTGTCTGGCTGTATGACGCTGGGCGTGCTGGTTTTATCGTCGCTGACTGGATATGCGTTTGCGCGGCTGGAGTTTCCCTGCAAGAAGCTGCTGTTTGTGATTGTGCTGATGGGGCTGGCGGTGCCAGAACAAGCGGTCATTATTGCGCGTCACCAGATGTTCAGCCTGCTTGGTTTGCACAATACCTACTTGGGGTTGATCTTACCGGGGCTCTCCGCGCCATTCGGTGTGTTCCTGATGACGCAATTTTTCAAAGCCATTCCGAAAGAGATCGATGAAGCCGCATTATTAGACAATGCCTCGCGCTTTAAAATTTTCTGGAAAGTGCTACTGCCGTTGACGCTGCCTGCGCAAGCCACGCTGGGTATTCTGACTTTTTTAACTTCCTGGAATGATTATTTCTGGCCTTTGATCTCTGCCACGCAAAAAGAGATGTTCACGCTGACCGTTGGTATCGCTTCATCGCAGTCTAATTTTGCGCAGAGTGAGGGGCTGGGGTTCCTTTCATCACAGGCCATTTTTTCCGCTATTCCGATCATCATTGTCTACATCTTTTTCCAAAAACACATTGTTACGGCAGTGTCAGGAGGTGCAGTGAAACAATGAGCATTTATAAACAACAAACGCAGTAAAAAACGAATGCGACCACATAACAAAACAACAACAAAATAACGAGAGAAGCTCTCGTTTAAGAAGGAATGAACAATGAAATACTCGCGTGTTTTTGTCAGCATTACATTAGCTTCGTTACTCACTACTACTAGTGCCTTTGCTGCCACTAACTTACATCTGCAGCGCTTCTTTGGTGCTTGCGATGCAGAATATGGCAAAAGTGTCGATGTCGGTGCCGCCGAAGGTGAATGTGGCATCATGACAACATTGATCAATAAATTCAGTGCAGAACATCCGAACATCCATGTCACCGTGTCCACGGTTGAGTGGCCAGGTTATGATCAGCTCACTGCACAAATGGCCTCGAAAACACCGCCTGATCTGGTGACTATGCATAATTCGGTTATTGCTGATTATCAGTCACATAATTTGATTTTACCGATCGACGAACTGTTGGCATCTGAAAAAGTAGACACAGCACAATTTACGCCGACGGCACTAAAAGGTGTTGTTCGTAACGATAAGGTTTACGGGCTGCCGATGGATACATGGACAATGCTGTATCACATCAATACCAAGTTAATGAAACAGGCCGGTTTGATGGATGCATCCGGTAAACCGATATTGCCGCATAGCGCAGAAGAATTATTGAAAGAAGCGCGCCAGTTTAAAAAAGCGACCGGCAAACCTTATTTCGTGCAGATTTTGTCTAATGAAACCGCTGCGTATGCGCGCCTGTTTTATACCTACATGTTCCAGCAGGGGGCAGAGATATTTAAAGATCCAACGCATATTCAACTGAATACGCCGGAAGCTAAAAATATTGTAGGTTTGTTCAAACAAATTTATGACGAAGGTTTGACCACCAAAAATATGGATTACCCTGCCACAGTTTCTGCATTTTCTAATGGGGAAGGCGGTATATTACTGAATGGTAACTGGTTGCTCGGTACGTATGACGCTGAGTCGCATAAAGCGAAAAGTGCACTCTATAACAGTTATGCCGCTTATCCATATCCACAACTGTTCGGTGCGAAAGCGGCGACATATGTTGATGGTCATTCATGGGTAATGCCAAACAAAGAACACAGTAAAGACGAATTAGCGGCCATTGCAGCGTTCTACAAGTTTATGGCCGATAACGACTATCAGTGGTCGCGTACTGGTCATTTACCGAGTGTCAAAGCCGTGTTGGATAAACCAGAATTTAAGGCCATGCCACAACGTCTGAATTTGATGGAAGTAACCAAGATAGGCACTGGTTTACCAAGTAATGTTGAACGACAGTTTGCTATTCAAGACATCATTGGCGAAGAACTGGCAGCAGCCATTACTGGCGCTAAAGATGTTGATTCAGCATTAGCTGATGCAGAGTCGCGGGTTAACGAGATGCTGGCGAATCTGTAATAGAAGATGGGTTGTCTGAGTCAGCGTCGTTTGAACTGAACTCTGAATCGAATTTTAGCTGTAGAAATAGATAGGCAAACAATGCGTAAAAAGAAAGTAACAATGGGTGATATAGCGACTGCGGTTGGAGTATCTCAACCAACGGTATCTGCCATCTTAAATGGCTCTGATAGCATTAAAGTATCAGATGCAACACGCATTAAGGTGCTGAATAAGGCCAAAGAATTGGGCTATGCACTTAAACAGACGATACGCCACGGCAATACGCACCCTCGTATTGCCTTGGTGGTGAACAGTCTGAATATGCATGACCCGTTTATCAATGCTATTTCCGCAGCTAAAACCAGATCTTGGGAACTGGATTATCTTCTGGTCGTCTTCGATTTTGAAGAGGACGAAGAGATGAAGCAGGCAATCTATTCAGAGATAGAAGAGGGTAATTATCAAGGGCTGATATTTGCTTCAAACACTCCGAAGTCGATCTCCCCTTTGGAGGGGGCTCCGGCGATCCCAACCGTGATGTTGAACTGTTTCTGTGAGACGCCAAGCGTGATTCCTGCCGTGGTTGCCGCCGATTTTCTCGGTGGCTATCGCGCCACCAATTATCTGATTTCACAGAATTACCATTATATCGCCATGATCACCGGTGAAAGCTGGTCAGAGTCGTCGATCCAGCGCCAGAAAGGCTATCAACAGGCGTTAGTGAATGCGGATATTCCTTCTCATCCTGACTGGATCGTGGAAGGGAACTGGTCTGTGAAGCAAAGTTATCTGGAAACACTGAAACTGCTGGAGTTAACCCCTCGGCCAGACGCTATTTTCTGCGCCAGTGACCTGATGGCCGTCGGCTGTTATCAGGCTATCGCAAAAAAAGGCTTAACCATTCCCAATGACATTGCGGTCATGGGTTATGACAACCAGTTACTAGCCAGTGAGTTAACACCGAGCCTGAGCTCTATCGACTTACCTTACGACGAGATGGGTAGAAAGGCGGTGGAGTTGATCTGCAAAGTGACGATTGAAGAGGCGTTGAAACTGATCAAAATTGAATGTGAATTGTATTTTCGGGAATCAAACTAGACATTAAATTAAGCACTGTTTTTTAATGTAGTCATTTATTTTTATGCACCGATAT
>CAIZDF010000401.1 GCA_903931645.1 uncultured Tolumonas sp. | reverse complement strand
GCGCATTATAGGCAAGAAGAAAATTACCCACAACACACGTGCTGATAAAATCATCTGGGCCTTAACACCCCATGAAATTAATGATCTGATGTGTTTACTTCTTGGTTTCTTGGAATTAGGGGATTTTTTCGCCGTTACCTCTTCGCTGGCAAACGTACAAGAATCTACGGTAATCTTGCCAATTAGCATGAAAACCGCCTTAGCTCTGATGGTTTTTGCACACAAAAGAATCAGAGTTGAAGGAAAATGAAAAATCGCTGCATGTTTACTGAGGATAGCGACTCAATGACTGCAAAGTTCCGCATTTTAGTGCTTAACGGCCCGAATCTGAATCTGCTGGGAAAACGTGAACCCGGGATCTACGGTGCCGCAACACTGGACGATATTGTCAGCCGTTTGCAACAACTTGCCATGAATATGGATGTTGAACTAACGCACAAACAATCTAACGCGGAATATGAACTGGTGGATACCATCCATCAGGCGATGGGAAAAATTGATTTTATCCTCATCAATCCGGCAGCTTTCACCCATACCAGTGTTGCAATTCGTGACGCTTTGTTGGGTGTAGCTATTCCGTTTATCGAAATTCATTTATCGAATGTTCATGCCCGTGAGCCCTTCCGTCATCACTCCTATTTGTCTGATGTGGCTAAAGGCGTGATATGTGGTCTAGGTGCTGATGGATATGAATTCGCACTTACCGCGGCCGTCCGTTATCTGGAACGGTCATCCCCTATTTGAACAAGCAGAAGAAGTTGAACTGAGAATGCAAATGGATATCCGTAAAATCAAAAAACTGATCGAGCTGGTTGAAGAATCCGGCATTGTTGAACTGGAAATCACCGAAGGTGAAGAATCGGTTCGCATCAGCCGCGCAGTCAGCGGTCAGGCGGCACCTATGGTCAATTTTGCAGTACCACAGGCACCTCAAGCTGCAGTATCTGCTGTTGCACCAGTAGCAAACGTTGTTGCAGCCCCAGAAGCAGTAAATGGCCAAACCATGCGTTCACCAATGGTTGGTACTTTCTACCGCTCCTCTGGCCCAGATGCGAAAGCGTTTGTTGAAGTAGGTCAATCAGTAAAAGTGGGTGACCCACTGTGCATCGTTGAAGCAATGAAAATGATGAACCAGATCCAGTCTGATAAAGCGGGTGTGGTGAAAAGCATTCTGGTTGAGAACGGCGACACCGTTGAATTTGATCAGCCTCTGTTTATCATCGAATAAGAGAGCTCGTTATGTTGGATAAAATTGTCATCGCTAACCGTGGTGAAATCGCTTTGCGCATCCTGCGGGCATGCAAAGAGCTCGGTATCAAAACGGTAGCTGTGCATTCCACCGCAGACCGCGATCTGAAACACGTTAAACTGGCAGACGAAACCATCTGTATCGGTAAGCCGTCGGCTAAAGATTCTTATCTGAACGTGCCTTCTATTATTGCCGCAGCAGAAGTGACCGGTGCAGTAGCTATTCACCCTGGTTATGGCTTCTTGTCTGAAAATGCCGACTTTGCTGAGCAGGTAGAAAAATCTGGCTTTATTTTTATCGGCCCAAGAGCTGAAACTATCCGTCTGATGGGCGACAAAGTTTCAGCTATTGAAGCGATGAAAAAAGCTGGTGTACCTTGTGTACCAGGTTCAGGCGGCCCGATTGGCGACGATGCCAAACAAAATGCCGCTATTGCTAAACGCATCGGTTATCCAGTCATCATCAAAGCTGCCGGTGGCGGTGGTGGTCGTGGTATGCGTGTTGTTCGCCAGGAAGAAGAACTGCAAAACTCAGTTGCACTGACAAAATCAGAAGCTGGCCAGTTCTTTGGCAACGACATGGTTTACATGGAAAAATATCTGGAAAATCCGCGTCATATCGAGATCCAGGTATTAGCCGATGGCCAAGGTAATGCGATCTATCTGGGTGAACGTGATTGCTCTATGCAACGTCGTCACCAAAAAGTAGTTGAAGAAGCACCAGCACCGGGCATTACAGAAGAAATGCGTCGTTACATCGGCGAACGTTGTGTTCGTGCATGTATCGAAATTAACTACCGTGGCGCTGGTACTTTTGAATTCCTGTACGAAAACGGCGAGTTCTATTTCATCGAAATGAACACCCGTATTCAGGTAGAACATCCGGTAACAGAAATGATCACCGGCGTCGATCTGATCAAAGAACAGCTGAAAATTGCTGCTGGTCAGCCGCTGTCGATCAAACAGGATGAAATTCGTATCCGCGGTCATGCGATCGAATGTCGTATCAATGCAGAAGATCCACAGACGTTCTTGCAGGCACCCGGTAAGATCCAATGGTTCCATGCTCCGGGTGGTTTAGGTGTTCGCTGGGATTCGCATATTTATTCCGGCTATACCGTACCACCGCATTACGATTCGATGATCGGCAAGTTAATTTGTTACGGTGAAAACCGTGATGTTGCCATCGCGCGTATGCGTCATGCACTGGATGAAATTGTGGTAGAAGGGATCAAGACCAATATTCCACTACACAAAGAAATCCTGCGGGATGAAAACTTCCACAACGGTGGCACCAATATTCACTATCTACACAAGAAGTTAGGTCTCTAAGCCCTCCTTCTTATTTAAGGCCGCGCTCATTCGCGGCCTTTTTTATGCGAGCAACCTCACAATTTATCCTGCTATTCTTTACGTTTTGCGCTAAAATGATACAATGCTCACAGTTTTATAAAGTGTTATGCTATCTACCAGTTTTGATGACAACCAACAGCGTCTGCTAATTTTACCGATTTTGCTGCTCACCTTTGCCCATATGCCACAGGTGATGATTGCTAATATCGATTATACCGGACACCTCTGGTTGACCATCTTTAAGGGGCTCCAGCAATCCGCTCCCCTTTTACTGGCGATGGCTATCGCTATCAGTCGCAGCAATTATCAATATGACATGCAGCCGCTCAACGCTTGCCTGAGTTATGTCTTAATGGCAAAGTTGTTGCACTCGCTTGGTCCTGAGCATTTTCCTACCGATATTATTGCCGCATTACTTAGTGGTTATGCCGTTGTTTGGGCGACGCCCTTTACACAAAAAATTCGCGTACCATCCTGGTTAAGAGCCTTTCAGGGCGATGCGATTGTATTGTTATGCAACGGTTTTTTCTGTCTGTTATTGTCATTGCCTGTTGCTGGCTTACTGCATCTTTTTAACCAACTCCTACTGCAACACCAAACCGTCGAGTTGTTACTCTGGTTGGAACCACTGTTGCTGTTATCCGGCGGAACAGTTGCTGAATTACAACTCACCAGCTTGCCTTGGCACTCTTTTTTGGCGTCGCCGTATATATGGCTGGTGATACTTTGCATTTCTTGGATCTTCCAACGTGCGCTGATCAATATTGCGGGCACCAAGACCCAGAAACGGGTTTTGAATGGCATATTAAGTTTGCTGATGATTGCATCCGGTCAGGCACAACCGATGCTATTACTGCTGCTGTTATGGGCGCCTCGGCATTGTATCTATACGTTGTTTGTTCTGGGGTTTGTAAATAATGGCTGTCATTGGTTGCAGCAGGAACAAATCGCTTACGCCAGTATTTCAACCGTCTGGTTTGCGATCCCTATGTCGTTATTCGGTATCTTGTTGTACGAATTACGGGGTTATATCAGCCAACACCCGATCCATTTTTTTAATGCATCAACTAATGAAGCGGTATCGCAACCACTATCTAACGGACCTGAATTATTACTCGATGTGGATTACCTGACGATCAGTTACATAAAAGCCATGGGCGGATTGGGAAATCTAGTAGCCTTGCGCGCCGATCTCACTCGTTTGATTGTCGATGTTGAAACTGTGGCTGATTTAAACCGAGATCGATTACATCAATTAGGGGTGATGTCGATAAAAATACTGTCGACGCAACGGGCTGAATTGTTTAACGGCCCTATCGCCCTGACGCTGGAAAGTCGCATTCATAATCTGGCTAAACGCCAATCGCTGGATCTGACACCACGAGAAATTCATCCGTTGATGCCGTTTCGCATGGACTAGCACCAGCCAATAGAAAAGATGATTCAATCCGTTGACTAGCGAGTGTTAGAATAGCCCTCTTTTTTATAACCCGATGTATTGCCATGCCCTGGATCCAAATCAAAATCAATGCAACCGCCAAAAGCGCCAATAAAGTCAGCAATATGTTGATGGGACTGGGCGCACAGGCCGTCACCTACATGGACGCCCAAGATACGCCGGTTTATGAACCGCTACCGGGGGAAACGAAATTATGGGGCGATACCCGCTGCATTGGTCTGTTTGATGCGGAAGTCGACCCGGCGCCAATCATCGCGTTTTTCCAGAAACACATCAGTGAAGATGTGCCGTATCAGGTTGAACTGCTGGAAGATAAAGATTGGGTGCGTGAATGGATGGAGCATTTCCAGCCGATGCAGTTTGGTGAACGCCTGTGGATCTGCCCAAGCTGGCGTGATGTACCGGACCCGACTGCCGTCAACGTTTTGCTCGATCCCGGTTTAGCTTTTGGTACGGGTACACACCCGACGACTGCACTTTGTCTGCAATGGCTGGACAGCCTCGATCTGACCGGCAAAACCTTAGTCGATTTTGGCTGCGGCTCCGGCATTCTGGCAATTGCCGCCCTGAAGCTGGGTGCCGCACGCGTGATCGGCATTGATATTGACCCGCAGGCGATTGAAGCGAGCCGCGATAATGCGCAGCGCAATGGCGTTAGTGACCAACTGGAATTGTATCTGCCAGAAGATCAGCCCACAGGGCTGCAAGCCGATATCGTGGTCGCCAATATCCTGGCTGGCCCGTTACGTGAGCTGTCTGGCTTGATCAGCGGACTGGTTAAATCGCAAGGCCGCATGGCTATTTCCGGCATTTTGGAAAGTCAGGCACCTGAGCTGCTAGAGGTTTATAGCCAGTGGTTTGCGATGAACCCAGCCACCACTCGTGAAGAATGGTGCCGTCTGGATGGAATAAAAAAAGCCTGAAACGTTGTTAAAAGTTCGGTATTTGTCTGATCTGGTTAGCGAAACGATTTGGCAAGGATTTTCGTCAGAAAATACAAGCATTTTTTTCACCTTACGCTCAATTTCTAACCTTTTCAGCGTGGTGAAAAAGCCGTAAGATACGCGCCCTCAAGCTTAGGGTGTCACGTCATGCAAATTGGACCTTATTCGTTATCAGCCCCGGTTGTTGTTGCACCGATGGCTGGTGTTTCAGACCAACCGTTCCGGCAGTTGTGTTTGCGAATGGGAGCTGGCATGGCGGTCTCTGAGATGATGTCGGCTAACCCGGAGACCTGGGGTACCGATAAATCGCTTAAGCGAATGTATTTGGCTGATGAGCCGGGTATACGCGCTGTGCAGATTGTAGGATCAGAACCGGATTGGATGGCGGATGCCGCCCGCCGCTCAGTTTCCGAAGGTGCACAGATAATTGATATCAATATGGGTTGCCCAGCTAAAAAGATTAATCGTCGTTTAGCCGGTTCAGCCCTGTTGCAAGACCCTGCGCTGGTGCGTGAGATCTTGCAAACAGTAGTCGCTGCCGTTGATGTACCCGTTACCCTGAAGATCAGAACCGGATGGGATACCGAACATCGTAATGGGGTGGAAATTGCTGAAATAGCCGAATCCTGTGGTGTTCAGGCCTTGACTGTACACGGGCGTACCCGTGCGTGTTTATTCAATGGTCAGGCCGAATACGACACGATCCGCGCTATCAAACAGCATGTTTCTATTCCTGTAGTGGCGAACGGTGATATCGATACTCCGCAAAAAGCACTGGCTGTACTGGAGTACACCGGTGCTGATGCCATCATGATTGGACGGGCTGCGCAAGGACAACCTTGGTTGTTTAATCGTATCCGCCATTTTTTGACGCACGGTTCCGATCTGCCATCGCCGGAATGGGATGAGATCAGAGCTATCGTGCTGGAACATGTTGCAGCTTTGCATCAGTTCTACGGCGAAGCCAAAGGAGTGCGTTTTGCCAGAAAACATGTTGCCTGGTATTTGGAGAAATACGAGTCAGCAAAGCATTTCCGCAGAGGTTTCAATACGTTAACAAGTGCTGAACAGCAACTTGACGCATTGAAGCTGTATTTTAGTAACGCAATTGCATAATGAAGAGCAGAAAAAATTATGTTGGATCAAACCGTGACTTCTGAAGCTCTGGTGACTACCGTCACTCACGCACAAACTCATCAACCAGTGCAACGCCCACTACGTGACTCCGTTCAGCAGGCTTTACGCAACTATCTGGCGCAATTGAATGGTCAGGACGTCACTGAACTGTACGACATGGTTCTGAGTGAAGTTGAAGCGCCTATGCTTGACATTATCATGCAGTACACTCGTGGTAACCAAACCCGTGCTGCGACCATGATGGGCATCAACCGTGGTACCCTGCGTAAGAAACTGAAAAAATACGGCATGAACTAATAGCTCTTCGCTAAAAGTTTGAAATAAAAGGCGTTTTCCTTATTGGTTAACGCCTTTCTTCTTATCTGCTACACAGCCTGCTACACATAATCTATTGCTATCGCTCGATTTCACTGACTGTTTATCACAATCTATCGCTTCATTAATGGCGTTATGCTTCCAAAAAACATTACCCTACCGCGCGTATTGCTCCAAAAACTGTCAGGTTTTATCAGGTCGAAATGATGCGATAGGTTAAGTTTTATTAAGCGCCCCTTTGATAGTCGGGAAACCATTTCTTTTCTGCGTTTGCATAGACTCCGAAAATTAGACGGGCAATGCTCAATTCCTTGCAGTCTTGCTGTTAAACGGAATTCAATTTGAAACGGGAAAGGGTAAATCTGACGTGTTATAAATTCTATTACTTAGCCTGTGCTGTGAGGGTATTGATACAGCTCAAACGGAACGATAAAAAATGCCCCACATGATGTAGGGCGAAATGGTTTACACGGGATAAAACGCAATCACTATAAACCTTGATTGGTGTTGTCGGTAGCTGTCAGGATTGCTGTGT
>CAIZDF010000400.1 GCA_903931645.1 uncultured Tolumonas sp. | reverse complement strand
CGGTTAAAACAAAAACTGGCCGATGTGGAGCAGTTGCGTCGTCAGTTGGCAGAACAACTGAAACAGATCACACAACGCTATCAAGAAGCGCTGCAAATTCAGACTGCGCTCAATTCCAGCTTGCAGGCTAAAACACAAACCCTGCAGGAATTCGAGCGTGAATTGCAGCAGATGGGTCTGCAGGTTGCTGCGGATATGGAAGATCAGGCGAGAGGTAAGAAACGCGATCTGGAGGATCAGTTGGTGCGCACGCGCAGCCGCCGCACACAGGCAGAAACGCAATACCAGATCTGCCGCCGCGATATTGATAGCCTGAACCAGCGTTTTAATTCGGAAAATAAAGAGTACCGCGTTGCGCGTCATCTCTTGCTGGAACACAAGAAAAACTGGAGCCGCGTATTAACGCTGGCGCGCACTAATGGTGTTGAAAAGCAGCTTAATCGCCGTGAACTGGCTTATCTGGAAGCAGAAGAGCTTCGTTCCATGTCTGACAAGTCGTTGGGTGCTTTGCGTTTGGCAGTGGCAAATGATGACTCGCTACGCGATACGCTGCGTTTATCAGAAGGTAATCGCCAGACCGAGCAGAAAGTGCAGTTTTACATTCAGGTATATCGCTATCTGAAAGATCGCATTCGTCATGACATTATTCGTTCTGATGATCCAATTGACGCGATTGAAGAGATGGAAATCGAGCTGGCGCGTCTGGCTGATGAACTGAAACAACGTGAGACGCATTTATCGCTCTCTTCGCACGAAGTGGCAGCGAAGATCACCAATATCATTCGTCGTGAGCAAAATCGTATCCGCGTGATGAACCAAGGGCTGCAAAACATCACCTTTGGTCAGGTGCGTGGTGTGCGTTTGAATGTGAATGTGCGTGAGTCATATGCTCGTTTATTACAAACGTTGGGTGAACACGCGCAACAACATCAGGATCTGTTCGCCAGCAACGAACTGAGCTTCTCGGAAGCGATGGCGAAGCTGTTCCAACGCCTAAACCCGCACATCGATCAGGGCGAGCGTAGCTTCCAAGTGCTGGGTGAGGCCTTGCTCGATTATCGCAATTATCTTGAGTTGGAAATTGAGGTTTTGCGTGGCGTCGATGGCTGGTTGCGTGCGGAAAGTGGTGCTTTGTCGACAGGTGAAGCGATTGGTACGGGGCAGGCTATCTTGTTGATGGTGCTGCAAAGCTGGGAAGATGAAAACCGTCGTCTGCGTAGCAGCGATATTGAACCTTGCCGTTTGTTGTTCCTCGATGAAGCCGCACGTCTGGATGCTAAATCGATAGCAACGCTGTTTGAGTTGTGTGAACGACAAGATATGCAGTTGCTGATTGCCGCACCAGAAAATATCAGCCCGGAAAAAGGCACCACCTACAAACTGATCCGTAAAGTGCATGGTAAACAAGAACATGTGCATGTGGTTGGTTTGCGTGGGTTTGGTGGCAGCAGCGACGCACTGCCATTGAGTGCGTAATAATGGAAGGCAGCCTTGGCTGCCTTTTCTTTTGGATAACAATTGAGAATGATGAGCCCAGAGCAGGTATTGAATTCAGCGCCGCCAGAATTGATCGTTCGTTTATTGGATAAACGGCAGATCCGTATTCGTAAGCGCTGGGCCATTATTCAGCTCAATTTGTGGTTACAGCAAGGGTGGGTCACAGCGCAGGGTGAGGGCATCTTTAATTTAACGAATGCTGGCGAACAAACCTTCCGACAGTATTTACTCACTAAAGGCGAAAACTCACTCGAGTTGCTGCTACAACAATTGGATATTCAACTACCAGCGCGATGTAACAGCCACATCCTTTCTTATTTGCTAAAACAAGATACCAAAGTCACGCTAGAACACATGCATGAGCATGAAATCAAAATATTACGCGATAGCTATCTGTTGCTGCGCTGTAATCTGCCGTGCAGTATTTTTATGCAATCTGGCGAATTGATCGATGTCAGTACCTTGTTTAGTGCATGGGGTGAGGTAGCTATCCCTGAGAGAGCGATTAGTGCGATTACAAAAATTCTTTGGAAGGAAAAACCGCCACAGCATGTCATCACAATCGATAATCGTGATGCGTTTGTCAGTATGGCATTGCCGGCTGCTACGTTACTGATCCACGCGCCTCTAAAAGACACGACGATGGCTGAGCAGTTACTTCGTGCGTTGACGGATAATATTCACTGGAGCCACTTCGGCGATCTGTCACCAGAAAGTTTTCAACAGGCCCATTTGTTTGCTGAGAGAATACAGCGGCAGTTAGCGCTGTTTTTACCTGAAAACTGGTCGGACTATCTGCAACTATTGGGTGAATCGCTTGCGGCAAACGAGAAATGGTCATTAGCGGGTCTGACACGTCAGCAGCAAATAAGTTTGCAATTCCTTTTTGAGAACCGGCAGAAACTGCCACAACAGGTCATGGCTTACGCAAAAAACTGGATCCACCTGACATAGTTTTGCAAGAAGCGGTGGTCGCTCGTTTTTCTCAGTGGTATAACATAACTCAGCAGGGCACTTGAGATGTGCCATCCCCCCAACTAGCCAAACTAAACAGGACGAACCATGTTTGAGAAGGTGACTCAGGCTCCAGCCGACCCTATTTTGGGTTTAACCGAAGAATTCCGTAATGACCCGCGCACTAACAAAATCAATCTGGGTGTTGGTATTTATAAAGATGAAGCGGGTGCCACGCCAATTCTCAACTGTGTGAAGAAAGCAGAAAAAATTCTGCTGGAAACAGAAACTACCAAAAATTACCTGAGCATCGAAGGTAATCTGGAATATGGTCAACTGGTGCAAGAATTGTTGTTTGGTGCTGACCATGAAATCGTGACCAGCAAACGAGCTAAAACTGCACAGGCTCCGGGCGGTACCGGTGCATTGCGTATTGGTGCTGAGTTTTTGTTCCGCCAAGGCATTTCTAAGAAAGTTTGGATCTCTAATCCGACCTGGATGAACCATTTCCAAGTATTCGGTGTCGCAGGAATGGAAACCGCAGAATACCGTTATTATGATGCAGCCAATAAAAATCTCGATTTTAATGGCATGCTGGAATCATTATCTGCTGCAGTAGCTGGCGATGTAGTGCTGCTACATGGTTGCT
>CAIZDF010000399.1 GCA_903931645.1 uncultured Tolumonas sp. | reverse complement strand
AACGAAAGTGATTTATCAAAAATATATGTGCGCTCATCAAATAACACACTGTTGCCTATTACCACCTTTACTCAGATTTCGCGAGCACAAGGTGTAACCGCGGTGAATCACCAAGGACAATTACCGGCTATTACTTTGTCGTTTGACTTTGCAACAGGAAAGTCTCTTTCTGATGCTACTACTGCTATCCAGTTAGCCCAGCAAAATATCCATTTACCTCAGTCTATTTTTGGTACATACGCGGGTCAGGCGGCACTTTATCAACAATCTCAAAGTAGTCAGATTTGGCTTATCGTATTAGCGCTTGCTGTGGTTTATGTAATATTGGGTGTGCTGTATGAAAGTTGGATACATCCGATCACTATTTTACTCGGATTACCTTCAGCTGCGGTGGGGGCATTACTTGCACTAAGATTATTCAATCTCGATCTTACCTTTATCGCCATGATTGGTATTTTGTTGCTGATCGGTATTGTAAAAAAGAACGCTATCATGATGATTGATTTTGCACTGGCTGCTCAGCGTGAGCAGGGAATGACTGCGCATGATGCGATTGTTCAGGCATGTTTACAACGTTTCCGCCCGATCATGATGACAACATTGTGTGCCATTATGGGCGCATTACCTATTGCCTTTGGTGTGGGGGCTGGCGCTGAACTTCGTTTGCCTATGGGTATTGCTATTGTTGGGGGGTTGTTATTCTCGCAATTTATTACGCTGTTTATAACCCCGGTTTTATTTTTGCTGTTTGACGATTCAGACCAAAAACCAAAAGTGCAAACTTATATTGAGGAACTATGATGAAGCTGCTATTGGTTGAAGATCAAACAATGGCAGCCGAATATATTGCCAAAGGGTTAACTGAAAATGACTTTGTTGTTGATGTCGTTCATAACGGGATCGATGGATTACATCTTCTTCTGAGCAATGATTATGATCTGGCTATTCTGGATGTCATGCTACCCGGGATTGATGGGTGGAAAATCATAGAGATAACGAGGCAAGCAGAAAAACAAACCCCCATTATGTTTTTAACTGCGCTTGATGATGTTGAAGATCGTGTGCGCGGTCTTGAACTAGGTGCGGAAGACTATTTGGTTAAACCATTTTCTTTCAGCGAGTTACTGGCCAGAGTACGTGTTATTTTGCGACGACAGTCAGCAACTCTCTCGGTACTGGAAGAAAATTATTTACAAGTAGGCGATCTGGTTTTGGATTTTATTAAGCATAAGGTATCGCGCAACAATGTCAGAATTGAGCTGACACAAAAAGAATTTCTGCTGCTAAGCCTACTGATGCGTCGTTCAGGAGATGTTCTTTCCCGAACTGTATTGGCTGAACAAGTCTGGGATATGAATTTTGATCCTGAAACGAATGTCATCGATGTCGCTATCCGCCGCTTACGAAATAAAATCGATGACGATTTTGAAGAGAAATTATTGCATACCATTCGTGGTGCTGGTTATGTCTTAGAGTTGCGGACATCATGTTAGTACTGCGTAATGTTTCCATCACTGCGCGCTTAACACTCTATTTTTCTGTTGCCATGGCCATTGTGTTGTACTCCGTTTCTGGGCTGCTGTACTCAACGATGCGCAGCCAGTTAAGTGCCAAAGATGAAGCAGAGCTTCGCAGCACCTTAGTCGTTCAGAAAGAGATCGCGACGACCATCAGTGATTGGCAGATAACAGATGATCAATGGCAGAAAGAGCTACTGGAATATGTTGCTCGACAACAACGATTATCACTACGGATCATTAGTCCTGACGGTAAAGTTCATTCACAATCACAAAATATGCGAGTACCTCAATTCGATTTCCCTCAGGCAACACAAGATTTTTCTTATGCAATTTGGCGATACCGGAACAAAAATATTAAAGAAAAATATTTAATTGCAACAACCCGATTTACATTGAAAAACAATCAAGAATGGTTAGTGCAAGCGGCTTTAAATGTTTCTCAAAACAATAGGATTATTGAAAATTATTGTATAAAAATGCAAAAGCTAGTGGCATTTGCGATTTTTATTTTT
>CAIZDF010000398.1 GCA_903931645.1 uncultured Tolumonas sp. | reverse complement strand
GGTTGTGGCGGGATGCAGTTCATGTTGCCAGCGACCGGTTCGACGATGATACAAGCGATATCACTGCCATAACTGGCAAATGTCGCTTCCACTGACGCTAGATCGTTATAAGTACAAGTTAATGTATGTTTCGCAAAATCAGCCGGAACACCTGGTGAGTTGGGCTGGCCTAATGTCAATGCACCGGAGCCTGCTTTAACCAGCAGACAGTCGGCATGGCCGTGATAACAACCTTCAAATTTCACGATCTTGTCGCGTTTGGTGTAACCCCGCGCCAGACGAATGGCACTCATGGTCGCTTCAGTGCCGGAGTTCACCATGCGCACCATTTCCATAGTCGGCATGATCTGGCGAATCGCTTCTGCCATCAGCACTTCGCTTTCGGTTGGAGCACCGTAACTTAAACCATTCTCAACGGCCGCCAATACCGCAGCTTTGATAGCTGGGTGGTTATGTCCGAGCAACATCGGCCCCCATGAACCGACATAATCGATATAACGGTTACCATCGACGTCATATAAATAAGCACCATCTGCTTTGGCGATAAAGCGTGGTGTACCACCAACACCATTAAAGGCTCGCACCGGTGAGTTCACTCCTCCGGGGATCGATTGTTGAGCGGCAGAAAAAAGTTGTTCGGAACGCTGAGTGCTGTTTGCCATGAAAATGAGTCCGTATTTCACTGTGAAATAATCAGCTGACTATAACGCAAAAGCAGATAAAGCAGAAAACATCTACCGATGATACATTATCGTTAGCAAAGCTATTTGGGTAATACTTGAACTGTTTGGTCAGGTATTACATAATTCGCTAATTAAATCGATCAGTTACAGAGTCGTTTTTGGCCATAAGCCATGAGAGGTAGTTATGAGTGACGTAGCAGTGCAGTTTCCCATTGAGATGACCGATGCGGCGGCAGCGAAAGTAAAAGCGTTGATCACCGAAGAGGAAAATCCGGAGCTGAAACTGCGGGTCTATATTACCGGTGGCGGTTGTTCTGGTTTCCAGTATGGTTTTACGTTTGATGAAAAGATCAACGACGGTGATACCGTGGTTGAGAAAGACAGCGTCATCATGGTGGTCGATGGCATGAGTCTGCAATATTTGGTCGGCGGTGTTGTTGATTATATCGACGGTCTGGAAGGTTCGCGCTTTACCGTGACTAACCCGAATGCCACAACAACCTGTGGTTGTGGTTCCAGCTTTTCAGTTTAATCTCATCTTAAAATAAACCCGCCAAGCGTTGGTGTTTAGCGGGTTTAGATTATAGGCTCAATGCTGTTTCTGAGCTTATTCAGCCGGATAAAATGCCCCCAGTACTGCTTTTCTGCTGGCACCTGTCACTGCGGGCAGGTTTCCTGAGCGGCGTTCACAAAAACAGTGGGCTAACCAAGCAAAGGCAATCGCCTCCACCCAATCGGGGTGCATATCCAGCGATGCTGTCGAAGTAACTTGCCAGTCAGCTAATAGTGCAGCAATGCGTTGGCACAATAACGGGTTATGCGCACCGCCACCACAAAGGTACAGTCGGGCCGATGTTGCTAGTGGTTGCAGGGCTTCGCTTGCAGTAATAGCGGTAAATTCCAGTAACGTTCTCTGAACATCCGCCGCATTAATTTCTGCAAAAATACTCAGTTGTTGTAAAAGCCAGTCAAAGGTAAATGTTTCGCGCCCAGTACTTTTCGGGTAGGGCAAAGCAAAGTAGGCATGGGTTAGCAATTCATTAAGCAATGACTGATGGATCTGCCCCGAACCTGCCCACTGACCGCCTACATCATAACTACCAACTTGATGGTGATGACGATACCAGCTATCCAATAACGTGTTGCCAGGGCCGGTATCAAAGCCAAACACCTGCTCGGCATTTCCCGGTAAAACCGACACATTAGTAATGCCACCAATATTGAGGATAAAGCGCGGCTCATTCTTTTTTCCGAAAACCGCTTGGTGAAACGCAGGCACTAATGGCGCGCCTTGTCCGCCAAGTGCTACGTCTTTCATGCGAAAATCACAGATCACGTCAATGCCTGTCATCGCCGCCAATCGGGCGCCATTCCCAATCTGTAAGGTAAAACCTGATTCTGGGCGATGACGGATCGTCTGCCCATGTGAGCCGATCGCACAAATTTGCTCTGGCGTTATATTGGCCGTTTGTAATAGGGCATGCACTGCGTGGGCAAATTCTTCTGCCACGCGCTGGTCTAATACCCCCATTCGATCAATTTCATTATCGCCGGGCGTGCAGATGGTATGCAGTTGCTGCACCAGCTCATTGGGCCAGGCCCAGGCATGGGTGGCCAGCAAACGGGGCTGGTCACTATCTGCGCCAAACTCCACTAATGCGGCATCAATACCATCCATGCTGGTGCCTGACATCAGGCCAATATAGAGCGCCATAAGATTGTTCTTCGATAATGAATTGAGTTGTGAGTAGTTTACTTGCTTTTCATGTGGGCGGCCATTTCGTAAACTGTGCCCCATTTGCTGAATGTACTGGAGTAATAGCATGTCCAATTTGGAAACCGCATTGGCTGAGATCAAGCGCGGTGCAGAAGAAATTCTGGTGGAAGAAGAATTAATCGCGAAATTAAAGGAAGGTCGTCCACTGCGTATTAAGCTGGGGATGGACCCAACTGCACCGGATATTCACCTTGGGCATACGGTTATTCTAAACAAGTTGCGCACCTTTCAGGATCTGGGCCATGAAGTGATCCTGCTGATCGGCGATTTTACGGCGCTGGTGGGTGATCCTTCCGGTAAAAATGCCACGCGTCCGCCATTGTCAGAAGAAGCGATCAAAGAAAATGCGCTGACTTATGCTGAACAGGCCTTCAAGATTTTAGATCCGGCGCGCACGCGCATTGAATACAACTCAACCTGGCTGAAAGAGCTGGGCGCGACCGGCATGATCAAGCTGGCCGCAAAACAAACCGTGGCCCGTATGCTGGAACGTGATGACTTCAAAAAACGTTACGCTGGTGGCCAATCGATTGCGATCCACGAATTCCTCTATCCATTACTGCAGGGCTACGATTCAGTGGCACTGAAAGCCGATGTGGAATTAGGTGGTACGGATCAGAAATTCAATCTGCTGATGGGTCGTGAACTACAGAAAGATGCCGGTCAGCCAACACAATGTGTGTTGATGATGCCATTGCTGGTGGGTCTGGATGGCGTGAAGAAGATGTCGAAATCTTCCGGTAACTACATCGGCGTGCATGATGCACCTAACGATATGTTCGGTAAGATCATGTCGATCTCGGATGAACTGATGTGGAGCTACTACGAGCTGTTATCGACACGCCCACTGGCGGAAATCACGCAGTTTAAAGCCGATATCGCTGCGAACACACTGAATCCGCGTGACGTGAAAATCTGGTTGGCAAAAGAGCTGATTGCCCGTTATCACGATGAAGCGGCAGCTGAAGCGGCACATAACGATTTCACACAGCGTTTTTCAAAAAATGCGATCCCTGATGAAATGCCGGAAGTGACCGTGTCAGCACCCGCCGAAGGTATTGCGGTCGGTAACCTGCTGAAAGAAGCTGCGTTGGTAGAAACCACTTCCGAAGCACTGCGTATGATTAAACAGAATGCAGTGAAGCGTGATGGCGAGGTTGTCGCGGATGGTAAATTGCTGGTCAATGCCGGTACAGCGGTATGGCAGGTCGGTAAACGTAAATTTGCCCGTATTACCGTTGCTTAAATAAGCAGTTAGTTTTTTATTCTGGATCCCGCCGTTGTGCGGGATTTTTTTTATCTGTCATAATGAAATCAAATGAGACAGCAAAATAATCTGCGTTTCATTTAACGTTTAATAAGATACGCGTCGATATGTTTTCTCGTGTTCTTACTAAATGAGAAAGGCATGGTTCGGAATAAAATACTGGTGATCAAATAAAGGACAATTCGTGCCATCCTGTCATAAATGGAGATTATATGACCCTGAATATTAAGAATAAACTGCTATTGGCACAGATAGCATTTCTGGTGGTAATGACCGGTGTACAGCTATGGACGAGCAGTCGAACTCAGGCTGATCAAGCCAGAAAAACAGTAGATAGTTATGCGCAGACTGTGGCGGCAGCACAGGTTAACTACCTGAAATACTGGTTAGACAACAGTGCCAGTATCGTCAATGCAGCAAAGCAAGTTTTCGGTAAACCGGATATCGATCCTGTTCCAGCCTTAATCCAAGCTGCTTCTGCCGGCAAGTTTGATATGGTTTATGCGGGCACATCCGATGGTCAAATGAAGGTTTCTACTATCGGCTGGAAAGCACCGGAGGGCTATGATCCTCGTCAGCGCCCTTGGTATCAAGATGCAAAAGCTGCCGGTAAACTGGTTGTTACGGCACCGTATGAAGATGCATCTAGTCATGCATTAATGATCAGTATTGCCGAGCCTTATGATTTTGGTGCTAATCAGGGGGTTATCTCGGGTGATGTGGTGATCAAAGACCTCATTACTAACGTGAATAAAATTCAATCCGATGGTGTGAGCGGTGTCTTGGTCGATGGCAGTGGCAATATTGTTGCTTCTAAGGATGCAGCATTAACGTTGAAGCCTGCTACGAATTTAGCGGCTGACCTAAGTTTATCTGCTATCAAGCAGATGGCACAGGAAGGTGCATTACACGAAATTACCATCGGTGATGCCACTACGTTTGTGGTGTTTAAACAGATCCCCGGTTATGACTGGTATTTCGGTTTGTTATATGACGAATCAGTCGCTTTCCAGAACATGTATCAACAACAAAACCACACCATACTATTTGGTTTGATCCAGTTACTAGTTGTAGTTGGCGCTGCGTTTGTCATCATTCGTGGCATGTTGCACCCGCTGGATACCATGGCTGAAGCGGTTGCGGCATTATCTCGCGGTAATGGCGATTTAACGCATCGTCTGACGGTAACCCAACACGATGAAATTGGTGTGGTCACACGGCATATCAATACGTTTCTTGATCTGTTGCACGATATGATGCTGAAGATTGCCAGCAGCTCTCGTGAGTTAGATCAACAAGCCGGGCAATCGCGGGATATGGCGGCGAAGAACAATGTTTCGTTGCAGCATCAGCAACAAGAGATTTCTCAGATCGCGACTGCGGTGCATGAAATGTCAGCAACTGCGAATGAGGTGGCTAGCAATGCTGAGCAAACTGCGCAAGCGGTGCGTGAATCGGCGAATAACTGCGAACAAGGCAAACAAGTTATTGCGCGTAATCAGCAATCCATTACCCGTTTGGCTGGTGAAGTAGAACAAGCATCCAACATCATTCGGGAACTGGAACAGAACGCGCAGCAGATCAATACGATCCTGGCGACCATTCAGGGTATTGCCGAGCAGACCAACTTGCTGGCATTGAATGCGGCGATTGAAGCGGCACGTGCCGGTGAACAGGGCCGTGGTTTTGCGGTGGTGGCCGATGAAGTGCGCGTGCTGTCACAGCGCACACAGAAATCGACTGGTGAGATCCGTGCGATGATTGAAACGTTGCAACGCAATACGCACCAAGCCGTCGCAACGATGGATCAAAGCCAGTCACTGGCGCAAGACAGCGTGGATGAAGCGCAAAGTGCGACCATTGCACTGGAGCAAATCACCCATGCGATCACGCAAATTTCGGATATGGCGATGCAGATCTCCAGTGCTGCAGAAGAACAGCGTGCGGTCACAGAAGAAGTGGGTCGTAACATTCAGGCCACGAAAGATGTGTCAGACGAGTTGAGTGATACGGCACGTCGTTCGAATGAGCTGTCCGCTGACTTGCATGAAATTTCGCGTGATTTGAATCAGCAGGTTAATAGTTTCCGCGTATAAAATTGCGGTAATGACGTTGCAAAAAGACCGGCTGATGCGCCGGTCTTTTTGTTTTAACTCAGCTCTTCACCCACCACTCCTTGCATCATGCGATCAAATAAGCGCACGGCACAGTCGGGTTGATAACGATAGATGGTCGCCAGCGAACCGCGGCCCTGAACGCGTTGGCCAGTATCTTCCAGCACATTGGCACTTAATATCCGTTCCCGAAATGCCCGTTTATGTAACGGGTTGCCGAGTACTACTTCATAAATGCGCTGTAATTCGGGTAACTTCAATTCCTGTTCCGCCAGATAAAGCGGCAGGGTGCTGTAACGGGCTTTGGTGCTTAGTCGCTCCAGCACTTTTTCCAGCAAGGCATTGTGATCAAAAGGCAGCGTTTGATAACGTATTGCATCAACCGAGATCCACTGCGTCTCGGCATGTGCT
>CAIZDF010000397.1 GCA_903931645.1 uncultured Tolumonas sp. | reverse complement strand
GAATATGTGCTAACGCCGCTTCACCAGCTACTGCTTCAATACGACGCACACCGGCAGCAACGCCGCTTTCACTGATAATTTTGAAGAAGCCAAGATCGCCGGTTTGCCCAGCATGCGTACCACCACACAGCTCGGTAGAGAAGTCGTTCATTTTGACAACACGAACATCATCTCCGTACTTCTCACCAAACAGCGCCATCGCACCGCTATTTTTTGCATCATCCAGCGACATCACTTGCGTCACAATAGCAGCGTTTTTACGAATTTCCGCATTTACGCTCTGTTCGATTTGACGCAATACCGCCGCATTAATGCCTTCAAAATGCGAGAAGTCAAAACGCAGACGATCAGGGCCAACTTGTGAGCCTTTCTGTGTTACATGTTCGCCCAGTGTATTACGCAAAGCAGCATGTAACAGATGAGTAGCCGAGTGATGTAACGCAGTCGCATTACGACGCTTAGCATCCACTACGGCTTCTACTGTCATATCGACAGTAAAGCTACCTTGTTCAACAAAACCTTTATGAACAATCGCCTGGCCTATTTTCTGTGTATCCGTGACAGCAAACAATGCATCGCCAGCACGCAGCAAACCAGCATCACCCATTTGACCGCCAGATTCGGCATAGAATGGCGTGTGATCTAAAACAATCAGTGCTTGTTCGCCGGTTTTTAACGTAGCTACCGATTCATCGGCCAGATAAATTGCTGTGATTGCAGCGTTATCAACGGTCTGCTCGTAACCACAGAAATCACTGGATTGTTCAATTTTCAGCTGTTTGTTGTAATCCACGGCGAAATTGGATGCTTCTTTCGCACGCTCACGCTGTTTTTCCATCTCTTTCTGGAAGGCAGCTTCATCAATGGTATAACCACGATCACGGACCACGTCAGCAGTTAAGTCCGCAGGGAAGCCGTATGTGTCATACAACTTAAAGACTACGTTACCGGGAATTTCACGCACATCGCCCAGACGTACTAACTCTTCTTCCAGCAGTGACAAACCACGATCCAGCGTGCGAACAAATTGCTCTTCTTCTTGCTTCAATACGCGTTCAACAACAGGTTGTTGGCTGCGTAAATCAGGACACGCGTCCCCCATCAATTCAACCAAAGTAGCGACTAATTGATAGAAGAAAGTATCTTTTGCTCCCAGACGACGACCATGACGTACCGCACGACGGATAATGCGGCGCAATACATAACCACGACCTTCATTCGATGGCATGACACCATCGCTGATCAGGAATGAACAAGAACGAATATGGTCAGCAATAACGCGCAGTGATTTGTTTTCCAGATCTGTCACGCCAACAATCTTCGCGGCGGCTTGAATCAGCGTCTTGAAGATGTCGATTTCGTAGTTGGAATGCACGCCTTGCATGATCGCAGAAACACGTTCGATCCCCATGCCGGTATCAACAGATGGTTTCGGCAGTGGCTCTAACGTGCCATCAGCCTGACGATTGAACTGCATAAACACAACGTTCCAGATCTCGATGAAGCGGTCGCCATCTTCTTCCGGTGAACCCGGTGGGCCGCCCCAGATATCAGCACCATGATCATAGAAAATTTCTGTACATGGGCCACAAGGGCCAGTGTCACCCATCTGCCAGAAGTTATCTGAAGCATATGGAGCACCCTTGTTATCGCCAATGCGTACAATGCACTCAGCCGGAACACCAATCTCGTTAGCCCAGATACCGTAGGCTTCGTCATCCGTCGCATACACAGTGACCAGCAATTTTTCCTGCGGTAATTGCAATACTTTAGTCAGGAAATCCCATGCAAAACGGATCGCATCCTGTTTGAAGTAATCGCCAAAGCTGAAGTTACCCAACATTTCAAAAAATGTATGGTGACGAGCAGTATAACCAACATTATCAAGATCGTTGTGTTTACCACCAGCGCGAACACAACGCTGGGCAGTCGTTGCTCGGGAGTAAGAACGAACATCCCCGCCAAGGAACACATCTTTGAATTGGTTCATCCCCGCATTAGTGAATAACAGCGTTGGATCGTTGTGTGGCACCAGAGAGCTGGAATCGACTACCTGATGTCCCTGAGAACGGAAATACTCGAGAAACGCGGTGCGGATCTCTGATGTGGTCATTTGCATGAAAAAAACCTGCTTGCTACAAAAATGATCATGGACAATTAAATCCTGTCTGATTAATTCAATCCTGATAATTAAGCAGACAGACTTATGGTGGGCATACTGTAAAAGTTATCGTCAGTAAAGTAAAACGCTGGCGACAATAATGAAGCGAGAGAATCAGATTTCGGTTACAGGCAGGCAGCGTTGAATCAAGTCTAAGGAAAAACCTTTACGTTGCAGTGCGTTTTGCAGTTTATAACGCGCAGCAACATCATCCGGTAACGGCTGGCGTCGCTCTAATAATCGAACTAACAAGGCTTGCCAATCAATCTTCGCCTCGTGGAGAGCTAACCGAATGACTTCCTTTTCAACACCCTTTTGCTGCAATTCCAGCGCAATACGTAACGGCCCATAACCACCAGAACTACGACTTCGAATATAGCTTTCTGCAAAACGAACATCATTCAGCCAGTTTTCTTGCAGACAGCGTTCAATGACATGTTCTATTTCGTGAGCAGGATAATAAGGCTTTAATTTTTGTTGTAACTCTCTGACGCTATGATCTCGTCTGGCCAGCAATTTCATCGCTTTAGCCAACGGCGTTACATTTTTTTTATTGGCAGATAAATTCATGTGGTCACACTAAAAAACAAAAGGCTGCCGAAGCAGCCTTATCACATCAGATATCATCACTGAGAGACAAACTATCCAGTTCATCTTCTGACGGCGTAAATTCGTCAACAACTGGCACAACTGCAGTATCTGGCTCTTTATTAGGGTTAAGTAATAAATCACGCAGTGTTTTTTCAATTTCGTCAGCAGCAGCAAGGTTCTCTTTCAGGTATTTCATGGCATTGGCTTTACCCTGCCCAATCTTTTCACCTTTATAAGCATACCAAGCGCCTGATTTATCAATCAGTTTGCACTTCACGCCCAGATCAACCAGCTCGCTCTCTTTTGAGAAACCTTCGCCATACAGGATCTGGAAGTCAGCTTGTTTAAATGGCGCTGCCACTTTGTTCTTCACCACTTTAACGCGCGTTTCGTTACCGATGATTTCATCACCGTCTTTAATCGCACCGGTACGACGAATATCCAGACGTACAGAAGCATAGAATTTCAGTGCATTACCGCCAGTGGTAGTTTCTGGATTGCCAAACATCACACCAATTTTCATACGAATCTGGTTGATGAAGATACACAAGCAGTTGGCATTTTTCAGGTTACCGGTCAGTTTACGCAACGCCTGTGACATCAGACGTGCTTGTAAACCCACATGGGTATCGCCCATTTCGCCTTCAATTTCTGCTTTTGGCGTTAATGCGGCAACAGAGTCGACGATGATGACATCAACAGCACCGGAACGAACCAGCATGTCGCAGATCTCTAACGCTTGTTCACCAGTGTCCGGCTGAGAGACCAATAAATCATCAACATTGACACCGAGCTTGCCGGCATAAATTGGATCCAACGCATGTTCGGCATCAATAAAGGCACAGGTTTTACCGGCCTTTTGTGCTTGCGCGATCACTTCCAATGTCAGTGTTGTTTTACCTGAGGATTCTGGTCCAAAGATTTCAACAATACGACCCATTGGCAAACCACCGATACCTAAGGCGATATCCAGTGACAGCGAACCTGTGGAGACAGTATCAACATCTAAGGTGCGGTTATCGCCCAGTCGCATGATAGAGCCTTTGCCAAATTGCTTTTCAATTTGACCCAGAGCGGCGGCCAGTGCTTTTTGTTTATTCGGATCCATATTCTTCTCCACAGAGCGAACTTCTTAGCTGATAGACAGCATCATACTGTCTATCCATACAGTATCAAGTGTTTTATTTACTGAATGATAACAAACCGGATAATGCTTCACGAATTGCCTGCAATCTAACTTGTTCGCGATCACCGGAGAACAAATAATGTTGCGCATGCTGCCTCCCTTCACCGGTCTGCCAGGCAATCCAGACGGTGCCAACCGGTTTTTCATCCGAACCACCGGTCGGTCCGGCAATGCCACTGATCGCCACTGCAATATTGGCCTGAGAATGTGCCAGCGTACCAGCTGTCATTTCGCGCACCACCGCTTCGCTGACTGCACCGTATTTTTCCAGCGTGCTGGAAGCGACTCCGAGCATTTGTTGTTTTGCTTCATTGGTATAAGTAACAAAGCTGCGGTCAAACCAGGCTGAACTTCCAGAAATAGCCGTGATCGCGTATGCTACACCACCACCGGTACAGGATTCTGCCGTTGCCGCCAGCCAATTTTTGGCTTGTAGCACTTGTCCAAGCCGCTGAGCTAATTCAATAATATCCTTCTGCATGCTGACTCTCTCAACTGAACCTGAATCCATTATGCTACCAGCTTCTTCTGCGCCGCAATCACTGACCACCCATACCCCAATGATGCAACAATATTTGGGCCTTAAAGCACAGCATCCTGATGTATTGCTGTTTTATCGGATGGGGGATTTCTATGAGTTATTCTTTGACGATGCGCGTAAGGCATCAGAGTTACTGGATATCTCGCTGACCAAGCGCGGGCAGTCGGCCGGACAGCCCATCCCAATGGCGGGTGTGCCATACCATGCCATCGAAGGTTATCTGTGCCGGTTAGTGCAGCTGGGTGAATCGGCAGCGATTTGTGAGCAGATCGGAGATCCCGCCACTAGCAAAGGGCCGGTTGAGCGCAAAGTGGTTCGCATTATCACGCCAGGCACCCTAACCGATGAAGCATTACTGAATGAGCGACAGGATAACCTGATCGTCGCCGTCGATTTTGTCGCCCCGTATTATGGCTTGGCGGCAATGGACGTTGCTTCTGGCCGATTTATTGTCAATCAGTTCACCAAACAAGAAACACTGGCGGCGGAATTACAACGCTTGAACCCTGCGGAATTACTGTATTCCGAAACCTTCCCAGAGCTTAGTCAACTAGGGCAGCGTCGAGGCATGCGTCGCCGTCCGGCGTGGGAATTTGAATTCAGCACGGCTTACCATTTGCTGTGTCAGCAATTTGGAACACAAGATCTGCGCGGCTTTGGTGTAGAAGAGCAAAAAATTGCGCTGCAAGCAGCAGGCGCCTTAATGCAATACGTGCGCGATACCCAGCGTACTGCACTCCCCCACATTCAAGGCCTTCGCTTGGAAAAAAGCGAACAGATGGTGGTGATGGATGCGGCTACCCGCCGCAATCTCGAGCTGACCAGTAATTTATCGGGCGGTTTGGATAACACATTAGCCGAAGTGCTGGATGCGACCGCAACACCGATGGGCAGCCGCTTATTAAAACGCTGGCTCCATCAGCCGGTACGCAATAAAGCACAGCTGCAACAACGTCAGGATGTGATCGCTGAATTGCTGGAT
>CAIZDF010000396.1 GCA_903931645.1 uncultured Tolumonas sp. | reverse complement strand
TGTTTTGGCACTGCTCCGTGAGCATATCCCGGGTTTATTTGAGCCGATCAATGCTGGTAATTACGATGTGCTAATGCCTCCATTCATTGACTTACTGCAAAAACGAGCGATATCTGCATCTCAATTTAAACAAGACAAACGAATAGTCAGTCGATTTATTGAAGTAGGAAATAAATCTGGCGTCTGGTCACTCAGTGTTCCTGCGCCAACAGTATCTATCATCCGTGGTGATACATTGAAGAACCTCCGTTGGTTTGATGATTGTCGGAAAATGACATTCGTTTATCAGTGGTTTGAACACTGTATGTCGGCAGGCGAACTCCCTATGCCTCGTTGGTTGCGAGTGATCATGAGTGCCATGTTTTGGGGTGGATTATGCCAGGCTTCAGCCCTAGTTCAGTTGGCGAAACAGCTTGGAGAATCGGAACATAAGCATTTGCATCAGTATTATGATTGGTGCTGGTTTGATCTTTGTTTTCAGCAAATCGGTCTGCCAACCAACCTGATTCAGAATGATGAAAAATGGACCCATAAGCGATTTGTTCCGGATACTTGTACGTTGGGTTTTTATCATGCATATCAGGTTGAACCAGATGGTGAACTGCTTAATACGGAGATCACTCCTGATTTTTTATATCAGCAATTTCGGAAATATATTCCTCAGGAATATGTATTACCGGCAAATTTGGAATATGTGCTGAGATCGGCTATCGGTGTTACGGAGCATTTGCCAAATGTTCGTCTCAATCAGGCGATGATGGATGTTGCGATTAGCCGAATCAAAAATTGCGATTTACCACCAGATGCGTGGCAACGATTATTGACGGCTCATCAGTTGACGAACTGTCGTCTTGTATCTTGGGGTGAATTGTCATCAATTACATCAGGTACAGTACAAAAATCGACAACGAAAAAGAAACGGAAATTAAGTCCCCAAAATGGGATTCCGCTGTATGCCATTCTAACGAAGGTATTGCGTGCTGATTCGTCGGGCAGAAAAAAACGCGCCTCAGCCGATGCTCTTGCGGAAATTGATGAACTTCAATTAATTGACCCATCTGAATTATCGATCACAGGACAGATCCTGTTTCAGTGGGTGAGGTCGATGTTGTTAAACAATTCGCTGAAGTTAAGCTCAGTACGACGGTATTTTAGTGAAATTGGTAGTCATTGGCTCTGTTATATCCAAGATGACCATAGCGATTTGGCGTCTGACGAATTATATGATGTTTATATTGAACTATTGGATGTGTATCGAACTCCAAAGGCGAAAGGTTATGCGGCAGCCCGACTGGAATCATTGCATTTAATTGCGGTCCGAGATTTTGGCTGGCCGATGTTGATGGCGGCTTTGCCGGATAGCAGGGGTGAATCAAAACATGTCCGCAGTAATTTTATACATGAATCGTTATTTTCATCGGTCCTACAAACGATAGATAGGATACAGGATTGCACTGACCCCGTCCGTCATCAAGTCAAAGTGATTGCAATCTTGGCTTATCGCTGCGGATTACGCTTAAGCGAGGTATTAAAACTCCAATTGAAAGATCTGGAATCATCAGAGGAAGGCTGGTTATTTGTCCGCAATAACCGATATGACGATAATAAAAATACATATTCCCGTCGAAAAATTCCACTTTGGCCATTACTGACAAGTGGCGAGTGCAAAGTGACTGAGCCCTATATTGGCAATCGCCGTGCGCAATCTCATTCTGGCGATGAACTGCTTTTTCATCAGGAGCAAAGCGTTTATACCAAATGGGATAAATCACTAATTAGCCGGATCTTTATCTCTATGCTCAGGGCAAACAGTGGTGATGATTCGCTGATGTTTCATCATTTTCGTCACAGTGCCATGTATCGGTTACATTGTATTGTGGAGGATGAGACTAAGTTGTGTCAGTGGTTGACGCCGTATTCGTTAGCAGAACAACAGAAAATCAAAACACTCATTGCACCTAATCCATCTCAAGATCGCTATGCGGCGCTTGCTGCGTTTGCGGGGCACGAATCACCGAAGACAACCTTTTTCAATTATCTGCATGGCTTCGATGTATTGATGTTTCAACGTGTTGAGCAACGACAATATGCGCTGACTAGTCAGCAACTCACGGCACTTTTTGCGATTTCACCGACCATGGTGACCCGACGTCAGCTATGCGATCAGAACAACCATGCAGATCTCCGTCAGTTAAGGCAAACGCTGCTTGAGCAAACGAAAACGAGCACACTGAAAGCACAGAAACAAACTGCGGCACATTTAGTCGATACAGCGGTCCAACAGTATACATTTGGGAACTTATATACCTACCATCGGATGCTGGAAGATCATGATGCAGGTGTTGATGTGCAGGAGTTGGTGTTCCGGTATCGATTGGATTTGTCATTAATCACACGATTGATTGCCAGTGCTGATGCGCTAAATTTGTTAATTTCAACCAAAGGCAAGGCACGGTTAAAAAACAAAGTAGCCACCAAGCCGTTTACCACCGATGCATCGAAGCAGTTACAAACTATATTGCAGGCATGCCGGAAATATAGTTTAGAGAATAAAAGTGAATTACGGTGGCTCGTGAAATTTGCAGTGATGCACATGGTTGCAAGCAAAACGTATATCAAATTGACCGACGTTGCTGAGTGTAAACGTTTCTGTTTCGGACTTCGCCAAATCAAAGCGGACCGTTTTGCTGAATTACATTATCAAAGCCGCGGTAACAAAAAAGAGGATGCTCAGTGGCAGCAAGCAGCACAATCTATCGAGCTGCATCATCTCCCACCAGAAAAAACACCAGAGCGAGAAACTAAGGGGCGGGCGAAGCTGCTTTTTCGTGATCCGAGTGATAAATATGCCACAAACGCAATGCGATACTTGTTTCATAATTTAGCCATTATTCTGTTCAGACCAGAACAAATCAATTCATGGCTTGCATAACAGGCTTGGAGGTGTTTTATCGCTATCAGATATATATCCAATGACCTGTCATTGACAGAGCAATTAGAATTGCTACCAATTGATTTACAGTGTCAACACGAGTTTTTGACCTTAACGAAAGCTCGCCCCAAAAAAATCTGCCAACACTGTGCGCTGTATGAGTCTGAAACTGATGGTTGGGAACAAAAATCCAGCGAAGAAAAAAGCATTATTAATCATCGGTTATCTGGGCGGAAATTCAGGATCAAACAGATTTTGATGTTTAAGAAAAAGCGTTTTTATCGAGATCCTGGTAATGATGTTCAGGTGAAGGATTTGTTTAGCGATTGGGTCTGACTTTATTCGGTATTGCCATATAGCTGGATGACTTCGTTTTTATGCGCAAAAAATGATATAGCACTAGAACTAGCCCATTTAAGTCTGCTACAAATGTTCTCATTTGATGTAAGCAGAATGGATTGCGATGGTGCAGCATGCTCAATATGAACGGTTGGCATTTATTGAAATGTTAGCTTTATGGCAAGGATATGTGCGTAACAGCGATGTAGTCAGACAATTTGGTCTCTCTCGGCAGCAAGTTTATAAGGATATTGGAACGTATCAAGCGCTGCACCCTGACATACTCCATAAATTCCGTGATGGTAGTTACCAACGAGATCCTGCATCATCTCTGCATTATTATGATGGTTCTTTAGATATATTTCTGCATTGGTTACTCACCGAATCGTTTTACATATCAAACCACCTGCAAACAAACCAAGCCTATTCGTTAGCGCTTCCTGCGAGATCCGCTTCTCCACAGATCATTGCCATATTGACCCAAGCGATCAGAGAGCAACTCAGTGTCGAAGTGGGTTATGTTTCCCTCTCTAATCCTGAAACTGATGGGCGAATTTTCAGCCCACATACCTTTGTTAAAGCGGGCGGTCGCTGGCATGTACGTGGCTATTGTGAAAAATCGCAAGATTATCGCGATCTCGTTCTCAGTCGTTTCCGTGGTGAAGCTGTGATTGAGGGAACATCAGCTCACACCTCAATGAAGGACGCTGCATGGAATACTTTCATTACGATTATTCTGGCGCCTGATCAGCGTTTAACACCAGCACAACAAGAAGTGCTTATCAACGACTATCAAATGACTAACGGGAAATTAGAACTGACAGTGCGTGCGGCACTAGCTGATTATTTACTGAAAGAAATGCAGGTGAATACGAAATATCTCGATGGCAAACCTGAAGCCCAGCAACTGGTACTGGTAAACCGAGATGACATCAAGCAGTGGCTTTTTAACAGCTAACTGGATTTTGCGAGTTGGAAGGTAATCTCAGTTAACCTGAGGATTTATACAGCGTTGAGCGTATCTATGATTAGCTGCAAGATGCCTTATAAATTACATGGTTTTTCTTTTGAATAGTATTGAGCAAGGATGAATAGAATTGGGCCGACTTCCGAGAAAAGCACTTCATATGGAAACAGTAATATCAGCTATTCCTTTTGAACAATGCCCAGCAAAGACATGGAAACGGGAGGATGGAACGACATTACAGGGCCGTTCAGTTTTTAATCATTGTCAAATTGTGGCTGAAACTGCCCGTCACTTGATATCGCTATTTCCTGAGTCGATGCAATCTCGTCTATTTCCGCAAGGGAGTGAAATGGCTGCTGGTGGTCATGATATAGGCAAAGTCAGTCCGACTTTTGTAGTGAAAATACGGGCTGCATGTGGTCTTGATACCAAAACTATACCTGAGTTGGAAAAATTTACTTCGCTCAAAGAAAGTGGATGGAGCGGCCATGCTGGAGTTAGTCAAGCCACAGCGGAAGAG
>CAIZDF010000395.1 GCA_903931645.1 uncultured Tolumonas sp. | reverse complement strand
GGGCATTCCGCTGCAAGACAGCCCCGACCTGCCGCGTCTGGCATTAGCCGCGATGGAAGCGATCGTGCATCAGGCACCAACGGCTGAGCTGCGCCCAGTGGAACAAACCGACGAAGCCGATCTGATGCCATATCCGGTGATGGATGCCATCCGTCGCATTAACCAGACCCAGAATGTCACACCGAAAGGGGTGCTGCAGGTGTTGTTACGCGGCGAATATGCGCAGATGTATACCAAAGAACAACTGGTGGCGTGGATCAAACGTTACTTTGGTCTGTATTGCCGTAATCAGTGGAAACGTGAGCGTATCGCCGCCAGTTTCCATATTGAAGCTGACAGTGCCGATCCGAAAACCTACCGCCGTTTCCCGATTTTGGCCAATCAGCTAAAACGAGAACTGGCTGAAATGGAAGCGTTTGCCCGTCAGCTCTAGCGGTATTCTTCAGAGGGTATGAGCGTCATGCCCTCTGAATTCAACCGATCAGATTACTGCTGGGGTATAACCCGCATCATCCAGCAACGCGACTAACGCATCGGCTGTCAACGTTCCTTCCACCGCCACTTTATGCTGGCTTAAATCAATCTCGATCTTGGCGTTTTGATCTGCTTGTTGGATCAGTTTCGTGATTGTGGCAACACAATGCTGGCAAGTCATGTCAGGTACGTGCAGTGTGGTCATGGCGTTTCTCCTCTGTCTTTCTTATTACTTTGCACCTTACCATCGTTGGAAGGTCAAGCCGGAATAATAGAAAAAATTGTTTAAATAACCAACTTGACCTTGCCATGATGTCAAGGCTGAAGCTATCACTATAGCAAGTGGGTTGGAGATAAATCATGGCCGAACATAAAACACAGCGTGTCGTGTTACCCATACAGGGCATGCATTGTGCCGCCTGTGTGACACGGTTGGAAAAAGTGCTGGGAAAAGTGACCGGTGTTACGACAGCGAATGTCAATTTGGCGACCGAAAAAGCCCAGATCGAAAGTGATAGCCCGTTACCAGTTGCTGATTTGATTGCGGTGGTGGATAAAGCCGGTTTTAGTGTGCCACAGCGAGTCGTTACCTTACAGATCAAGGGGATGCATTGTGCTGCGTGCGTGACACGATTGGAAAAAGTCTTACGCCGCGAACCGGGCGTTATTTCGGCGGTGGTGAATCTGGCGACTGAAAAAGCACGCATTCAAGCAGTCGTTGATGTCACCGATGCGCAGTTGTTGCAAGCGATCTCTCGGGCCGGATATGAAGGTCTGTTGCCTGATAATAATAACGCAGCCGCTGCCGCAGAGGATAAAAATAAGCGTGATACTGACCGCGACTGGTTAATTGCCGGTGCGCTTTGCACCACACCATTGTTGTTACCTATGCTGGCTGGATTGTGGGGCACGCAATTCCAGCTGCCGGTGTTCTGGCAATGGTTGCTGGCTTCGCTGGTGCAGTTTGGGCTGGGCTGGCGCTTCTACCGTGGTGCTTGGGCGGCCGTACGGGTAGGCAGCAGTAATATGGATGTGTTAGTCGCGTTAGGAACGACAGCAGCCTATGGTTTGTCGCTCTATCAATGGCTGTTTCAGGCACATCATGCCCATCTCTATTTTGAATCTTCCGCGACGGTAATTACGCTGGTCTGGTTTGGTAAATGGCTAGAGCAGCGTGCCAAACGGCAGACCAGTGAAGCGATCCGCGCATTACAGGCATTGCGCCCAGAACAGGCATGGGTGGAACGCGATGGGCAGGCACAATGGCTGGCACTGGCGCTGTTACAACTGGGCGATCGGGTGCGGGTGCGTGCCGGCGAACGCATTCCCGTTGATGGCGTCATTGTCGATGGCGCCAGTCATCTGGATGAATCATTACTGACAGGCGAGAGCTTACCGGTCAGTAAGCAGACTGGCGATAGCGTCAGTACCGGTGCGATGAATGGGGAAGGGCTGTTGTGGCTAAAGACCACTGCACTGGGGGAAAACACCTTACTGGCGCGGATCATTGCACGTGTCGAACAAGCGCAGATGGCGAAGCCGCCGATCCAGCAAAAAGTCGATCAGATCAGTGCAGTGTTTGTTCCGATCGTATTGGTTTTGGCGCTGTTAACCGTCACTGGTTGGTATTTGTTTACCGGCTTAGGCGAACCGGCACTCATTCATGCAGTCTCTGTGCTGGTCATTGCTTGCCCCTGTGCGCTGGGGTTAGCGACACCGGCAGCAATTATGGCCGGAACCGGCACTGCGGCGCGGCATGGCATTTTGATCCGTGATGCGGAAGTGTTGGAAAAAGCCGAAAAAGTGAACATGGTAGTGTTTGATAAAACCGGCACCTTGACGCAAGGGCATCCGGCATTATGTGCTCAGCAATCGGTTGGTATCAGTGAACAACAGGCATTATTACTAGCAGCAGCTTTGCAACAAGGCAGTGCGCATCCGCTCGGTGTGGCACTACAAAATGCGGCACAACAGCAAGCCTTAGATTTACCAACACTGTCAGAGGTGAGCACGACGGCAGGGATTGGCGTGCAAGGCCAATGGCAAAATGTCACTTATGCATTGGTCGGTGGGCAAGGATTAGTACAACGCCAGCTAACACCAGAAAGCACCTTGCAAGCTGGTGTGGAATTGCAATATCAGCAAGGGCGAACAGTCTCCTGGCTGATTGCCGGCGAGCAAGTTGTGGCTTGGTTTGCATTTCAAGATCCACCGAAAGCAGAAGCCGCTGCGGCCATCAAAACACTACAACAGCAAGGCATAAAAGTAGCGCTGCTGAGTGGTGATCATCAACAAAGCGTGCAGCAGATGGCCGATCTGCTCGGCATTGATGAAATGGCAGCACAAGTGTTACCAGAGCCGAAAGCTGAGGCGATAGTCCGCTGGCGTGAACAGGGTTTTGTCGTCGCCATGGTTGGGGATGGCATCAATGACGCGCCAGCGTTGGCCGAGTCAGATCTTGGTATAGCGATGGGATCTGGCACCGATGTGGCGATGGCTAGTGCCGCGATGACGTTGATGCGTAACGATCCACGTGCGGTAGCGGATGCATTAGTGATTGCCCGCTTAACCAGTCGCAAGATCCGGCAAAATCTGTTCTGGGCGTTTATCTACAATGTGGTGGCGTTACCATTAGCAGTATTTGGTTTTCTCGACCCTATGTTGGCGGGGGCGGCGATGGCATTCAGCTCAGTCAGTGTGGTGACGAATGCGTTGTGGTTAACCCGCTGGCAACCCAAATGGGCGATCGGAAAGGAACAGGAGTAGTAAGTCATGTCTGAAATTTTTCTGACCATCGGTGAAATGGCCAAACGCAGTGGACTGACGGCCAAGATGATCCGGCATTATGAAAGTTTGGCATTATTGCCACCTGCGGTGCGTAGTGAAGCTGGTTACCGGCATTATCAGGAACAGGACGTACAGCAACTGCGTTTTATCCGCCAAGCCAGAGAGCTGGGTTTTTCGTTACCGCAAATCGGTGAACTGCTTAATTTATGGCATGACCAGCAGCGACCAAGCAGTAAAGTGAAGCAGGTAGCACAGCAACATATCGCAGTATTAGAGCAAAAAATTACTGAGTTGACGCAGATGAAAAGTGCGCTGGAAACACTGGTGAGTCGTTGCCATGGTGATGACAGTTCTGATTGTCCAATTCTGGATGAATTGGCTCAGCCATCGGGTGCTTGCTGTCATCGTGTCGAAGCAGAATAAATAGGAAGGATAGCGGCATGATTGAGCATGCCGCTATTGAGATATTAATGACGGGTCGGCAATTTATAACTGCGGACCATCTCATCCATCATTTGGGCATGCTGGCTTAGCGTCATACTGGCTTGCGCCAAATCAGTCACCACCTGCTCGGTCTCTTCCACTGAATCACGAATAGCGACCAGACTGTCGGCAACCTGATCGGCGACCACACCTTGTTCTTCGGCAGATGCAGCAATCATTTCACTACGCTCTGCTAACTGACCCGTCTGTGCGGCAATTTCTTCAAAGCCGGTGCTGGCTTTCTGGGCATTCTCAACGGCCATATTGGCAGCATCAATACTGTTTTGCATCAGCGATACCGCTTGGCGTGTACCTTGTTGCAGGCCGGCGATCATGTTGGCGATTTCCTGTGTGGCTTGTTGTGTGCGACTGGCCAATGTACGAACTTCATCGGCTACCACGGCAAAACCACGACCTTGTTCACCAGCACGGGCTGCTTCAATCGCGGCATTCAATGCCAACAGATTTGTTTGTTCTGAAATACCGCGAATCGTGTCAACTACCGAGCCGATCACCGCGACCTTTTGCTCAACGCCATTCACGGAGTCCGCGCTGGTGGATAAATTATCAAACAGTGTATTCATTGAATTAATCGCATCACGAATCTGTTTCACCCCAGATGCGGCCAAATGGTCGGTATTCCGTGTGGCATCCGACGCATCATTGGCATTGCGTGCAACTTCTCGCACGGTGGTGGCCATCTCTTCCATAGACGCGGCGACAGAATCCAGACGCAGGCGTTCATCACGCACGGCATGATCAACCTGACTCATGCCGGTATTCATTTGTGCCGAGGCGCTAGCCAGAGCAAGTGACATCTCTTGTTGTTGCAACAGCATTCGCGCCAGATTATTCCGGGTTTCTTCTACTGCCCGGTCAATTTGAGCAAACTCATCTTTCCCGCTGCTTTTTTGTGACTGGCTTAAATTGCGTTGTGTAATACGACTTAGTGCCTGCAACGAAGCGTGTACTTGCTGGCCGATTGCTTTGCTAAACAGAGTAATAACCCCACCGATTAACAGCAGCATAATGGCGATTAAAACGGCACTTTGTTTCAGATAATTGGTAAAGGCGCGATCAGCTCGATCAACGTAAACACCGGAAACCAGCATGTAATCCCCTAACGGGTAAACATGAGCGACCTTAAGAATACGTTCGGTCGTGCCTGGTTTTACATAAGGATAAACAATCGATTCTGGGGTATTACCTTGGCCAATACGTGCAAAGGCTTGGTTTACATTTTCATCACGGCCTTCGACTTGTACGGGATCTAACATCCCGCCTTCACGGCTAGCACTTGGTGGATAAATAAGAAGTTTACCCTGGCGGTCAGTCAGAAAAACATAACCAGATTGATCTTTTTCCCAACGCGTATTCATCAGTGTTTGGCGAGCAATGGGCATGAATTTCGCGGGCTCATTTTGTAATACTGCCGCAAGTTGCGCATGTAATCCCTGCACTTGATTAACCATGCCATGCACAATTTCCTCTCGGATCACATCGCGGGCTGAATAGGCATTCCATAGGTTACCGGCAATGGTACATAACACCACCAATGCCAATAAAATCATCATTTTTCCGGCAAAACGGAAGTTAGCGATAAATTTGCTAAAACCGGATACGGAATGGCTCGTGGATGTGCCATATTCCGCTGTTCGGTAGGTATACGCTTCCTGATAACTGGCCATGTTGTATTCCCTTGTGTATAAAATTTTGTATTGTTATTTCTCGTTTAAATGAACGTGGGCGACATTTTTATTTATGAACAAATTTAATCTGTCACCAGATTCTTATTATTTGTTGTTTTTATTAATTATTTAATTAGTGATATATATCCCTAATTTTTAATCAACAACCTTGTAATAGGTTGTATGTTGCGCAGTTTAACTGAAATTGATAAAAGGAGTAAAGTG
>CAIZDF010000394.1 GCA_903931645.1 uncultured Tolumonas sp. | reverse complement strand
GGCGCGGGTGCGCGCCAAGGCGCCCAAGAAGGAGAACAACGGGACTTGGAGCCAGCCCGCCACCATCATCGTGCCGTAAGCAAAATTTTGCCGCTAGGTATGAACCCGGAGAAGACATCGGCAGATAAGGCGGGCGGCAATGTATTACAAGACTCTATTGATAACTACCTGAATTCCTACACACCTGTTAGTTGTAGCAGCCAACGTTAAATCGGCTGTTTAACCAGCGAAATGTCTTTGATAACACACCTTTCGACATACTGTCTTAACTGCGACAAAAGCTGACAAAGCTCGCCTTGTTGTCAGACAAAACAGCCTTCATCATGTTTTATCTATATGAAAAATAATGATTTTCTATATGGCACCTCATTTGCAGCTTTGTGATCACGGTTACAGGGAGAGACATCATGATTCAAATCGACGAAAGCGCACTGACGCAACTACATCAACTGCAGCAACAACTGGTGCAGGAATGTATCGGTTTGCGTCTGATTGCCAAGGGCGACCCTTGTTCTGGAATAAAAGTAGATATGGGCTGGACTGCCACGCAACAGCCTGACGATGTGTTGTTCCGTCAGGATGGTCTGGTGTTTTTAGCCGATCGCCGTCAATGGCCTTTATTAAAAGATTGTTAGATCTCACTGGCGGAACGTCAGGGGCAACCGGGTTTTAACATCCAGCCACAGCCTGCCGATTGTAAATGCAGCAGCGGCAGTTGCAGCCCGACACAAGCCACTAACTGCCCATCCACCGCCAGTGTGAACTAAAAATACGCGCATAAAGATATGCACAAAGGAGACGAGTCATGTGGAACTATTCAGAAAAAGTTAAAGATCACTTCTTCAATCCACGCAATGCCAAGGTGATTGCCGATGCGAACGCCGTAGGTGACGTTGGCTCGATCAGCTGTGGTGATGCGTTACGTCTGATGTTGCAGGTCAACGCCGAGAGCGAAATTATTGAAGATGCCGGTTTCCAGACATTCGGTTGCGGCAGCGCAATTGCTTCTTCTTCTGCGCTGACCGAGATGGTGATTGGCAAAACCTTGGATGACGCGCTGAAGATCAGCAACATGGATATCGCGGATTATCTCGACGGTCTGCCACCCGAAAAAATGCACTGTTCCGTGATGGGCCAGGAAGCGTTGCAAGCAGCGATTGCCAATTTCCGTGGCGAAGAGTGGCACGATGACCATGAAGAAGGCGCTCTGATCTGTAAATGCTTTGCGGTGGATGAAGTCAAAATCATCAAAGCCGTGAAAGAGAACGGCCTGACCTCGATTGCCGATGTGATCAACTACACCAAAGCGGGTGGTGGTTGTGGCGCCTGCCACGAAAAAATTGAACAAGCGTTACAGAAAGTGCTGGCGACTCAGCCGTGTAACGAAGCGCGTATTGCAACCACTAGTCTGGAGCGCAGCAAAGTTGCACCGCATGTCGATCTGTCGAAGAAAGATGAAAACTGGCGCACTGTTGCTTCTGTTTTGGAAGAGATGCGCCCACGTCTGCAGGCTGATGGTGGTGATGTCGCCTTGATCAGCGTCACCGACAGCAAAGTCGAAGTAGCACTGTCAGGTAGCTGTGTCGGCTGCATGATGACTGACATGACGCTGTCTTGGATCCAACAGACCTTGATGGAAAAAATGGGCCGTTACATGCAGGTCGTGAGCGTGACTCAGGCTGAAACAGCACTGGTTTAAGGAGACGGAACATGAAAGCGATCTATCTGGATAACAACGCCACCACCCGTCTCGATCCGATGGTGCTGGAAGCCATGATGCCATTTATGACCGAACATTATGGCAACCCTTCCTCTATTCATGGTTTCGGTGAGCCGGTACGCAAAGGCATCGAGCGTGCGCGTGAACAGGTCGCCGCTCTGTTAGGCGCCGCGCACGACAGCGAAATCATCTTCACTTCTTGTGCCACAGAGGCCAACAGCACCGCCATTTTATCAGCGGTGGAAGCCTTACCCGAACGTAAAGAGATCATCACCACCGTGGTCGAACATCCGGCCATTCTGGAGGTGTGCGAACATCTGGAACGTCGTGGTTACATCATCCACCGGTTATCAGTCGATAACCAAGGGCGTTTCGATCTCGATCATTACCAATCTCTGCTGAGCGAAAGCGTCGCGCTGGTGAGCGTGATGTGGGCGAACAACGAAACGGGCACTGTATTCCCAGTGCAAACCATGGCGACCATGGCGAAAGAGAAAGGCGTATTGTTCCACACTGATGGTGTGCAGGCGGTGGGCAAGTTCCCAATCCATTTGGCCAGCAGTGACATCGATATGCTTTCTTTTTCCGGCCATAAAATTCACGCACCAAAAGGCGTAGGCGCGTTGTATGTCAAACGTGGCAGCCGTTTCCGCCCATTACTGCGTGGTGGTCATCAGGAACGAGGTCGTCGTGCTGGCACCGAAAATGCTGCTGGTATTGTGGGCCTCGGCATGGCTTGTGAGCTGGCTGAAGTGCATATGCCGATCATGTCGCATCTGGCGGAGCTGCGTGACGAACTGCAAGCCGGTTTACTGGAAAAAGTGCCGTGTTCTATCGTCACTGGTGATATTGAAAACCGCACCCCTAACACGCTGAATATCGCCTTTGAATATATCGAAGGAGAAGCAATTCTGCTGATGCTGAACCAACTCGGCATCGCTGCTTCCAGTGGCAGTGCCTGCACCTCTGGTTCGCTGGAACCATCACACGTGATGCGTGCAATGAGCATTCCGTACACTGCTGCGCATGGTAGCGTGCGCTTCTCGCTGTCGCGTTACACCCGTCAGAAAGAGATCGATTATGTGCTGGAAAAACTGCCGCCGGTGATTGAACGTCTACGCTCACTGTCGCCTTATTGGGTG
>CAIZDF010000393.1 GCA_903931645.1 uncultured Tolumonas sp. | reverse complement strand
GTAACTCATCATCATGCAATGCCATATAATCCAGCACTTGCAGCATTTGTTTCGCGGTGATCAGATTGTGTGCCGATAAACCAGAACCATCTGCCAATAACGCCGAGCCTAAATCGATACCGGCTTTGTTTTTAAGAATTCCCCGAACAGCATCCGCACCAGCGGCATAACTGGCGGCACGGTTGAGATAATAATGGCCCAGTGCACGGGAAAGACTATCGGCAATCAGGTTGTCTGATTTTTTCAGCATGCGATCGAGCAGTTTTTTCAGTGGTGCGGAAGGCACATGTGCCAGTTCGACCAGATTGTCCGGTACATGCCGTACGGCTTTCACTTGCCCGGTCAGATTGACATCGGCGCGTTTGGCAGCCCAAGAGACGAGTTGTACCCCCCAGGCGGTCGGATCGGTGATAGCAAAGCTTAACGGCCAAGGCGAGCCAACTTGCTGTGGAATACAACCGGTCAGGTGATAGTTGTTACTGGAATTCATATCGACCCGTAGGTCACAGCCGGAATAATATTCTTGCTGTGTCACGATCCGTGCTTCACTGGTAATGGTGATCGGCTGTCCGGCGGGAATAATAGGTTGCGCAACCGCACCCAGTTGATCAGCTTTGAGCTGGGCAAACACGCAGTTACGATCGATGATCACGGCAGAGGCAGGGGCGGTAAAACAGATCGGTAAATCATTCCATGACCAACCATCGCCATGGTCGTAACCACCGTACCCGCTGATATCCAGCAGAATGTCGCCCTCTATCTGAGTAATTTTTTGCTGTTTCAGATAGGCGAGCAGATTAACCAGTGTTTGGCGAGTTAGGTCGGGCGCGCCATCAAATTGCAGTACCAGATCACCTTTTAATACCCCATTCTGGATCGCACCTTGAGGTGCCCGCATGCGGGTTTTAAACTGCCAGTCTGGGCCGAAATAAAGTGTTGCTGCCAAAGCTGTCAGCAATTTTTGTGTCGACGCTGGCGTCATGAAGGTGTCGCCGTGATAGGAAGCAATCGCGGTGGAGCCCGGTTCATTGAATGCCAGTGCGATACGACTGCCGTCCGGCACCGAAATAGCGGCCTGAGCAGAGCCAACTGCAAATGCAGCAGAAAAGAACAGTAATGCAGAGGCAAAGAATTTCGGCATAATAAACAATCTCAACAGGGGATAGCGGAAAGCGTCATGTGCCGCTGAACCAGAATTTGTGCAGGCCGATTATAGAGTGCTATCGCGCTGGCGCAACATTCACAACACAAACACAGCAAGATCAGGTATCTTATGCCGCGATTTTTGCATAGAACCCTTAACCAGGTGAGAACTACCATGATTATTGCACCGAAAGTCCGTGGCTTTATTTGCACAACTACCCATCCGAGTGGCTGCGAAGCTAATGTCCGTCAACAGATTGCTTATGTGAAAAGCAAAGGCCAGCTGGCGAATGGTCCAAAACGGGTATTAGTGATTGGTGCATCCACCGGTTACGGTTTGGCATCGCGTATTACTGCTGCGTTCGGTTCCGGCGCCGCTACTATCGGTGTGTTTCTGGAAAAAGCGGGCACTGATAAGAAAACGGGCAGTGCAGGTTGGTACAACTCTGCGGCTTTCGATAAAGCGGCAAAAGAAGCCGGTCTATATTCCAAAAGTATTAATGGCGATGCGTTCTCTGATGAATGCCGCGCAAAAGCCATTGAGCTGATCAAAGCAGATCTGGGTCAGGTCGACATGGTGGTTTATTCACTGGCGTCACCAGTACGTAAATTACCGGCGACTGGCGAATTGATCCGTTCTGCACTGAAGCCAATTGGTGAGGTGTATCGTGCAACTGCGGTTGACACGAATAAAGATGAACTGATCGAAGCACAAGTTGAACCCGCTAACGAAGAAGAAATCGCCAACACCATCAAAGTCATGGGTGGTGAAGACTGGGAACTGTGGCTGAATGCCTTAGATCAGGCTGGTGTATTGGCGGATGGCGTAAAAACCGTCGCGTACAGCTATATCGGCACCGACATTACCTGGCCAATCTACTGGCACGGTACACTGGGTCGTGCGAAAGAAGATTTGGATCGCGCCAGCACCGCGATCCGTCAGCAACTGAGCAGCAAAAATGGTACCGCAAATGTTGCCGTGCTGAAATCAGTGGTGACACAGGCTTCTGCCGCCATTCCGGTTATGCCGCTGTATATCGCGATGTCTTTCAAACTGATGAAAGAGCAGGGCATTCATGAAGGTTGTATCGAACAGATCCAGCGTATGTTCTATACCCGTCTGTTTGATGGCGAATTCGTCACAGATGATGCACAACGTATCCGTATGGATGACTGGGAACTGCGCGAATCAGTACAACAAGCGTGCCGTGATCTGTGGCCACAAGTGACTACAGAAAACCTGCCTGAATTGACCGATTACAAAGGCTATAAAGACGAATTCCTGAAACTGTTTGGTTTCGGTTGGGAAGGCGTTGATTATGCTGCGGATGTGAACCCAGACATCAACTTTGATGTGGTTACACTGTAAATCACACTAAAACCCCTCTGTACTGAGTAATGCCGTTCACTTAAGGTGATCGGCATTTCTTTTTCTCAGCGCATATCCATTTTTCGAGCATTTCAATTCACGGGG
>CAIZDF010000392.1 GCA_903931645.1 uncultured Tolumonas sp. | reverse complement strand
ATAACATTGAGGGTGGATCTGTACTTCACTTGGTTTTGGCATTGAGAGGAGGTTTCTAAGCTGGGGACTATAAATCACATATAAGATCAATGTTGCCAGCAGTAACAAGCCACCCAATGCGGTTGCCATACCCCAGTTGATCGTAGTGTTGGTGTAGAACGCGACGAAATAACTCACCATCTGATCACTTGGGCCACCCAGCAACGCTGGCGTAATGTAATAACCAATCGAGAGGATGAACACCAGCAGGCAACCAGCGCCGATCCCGGCATAAGTTTGTGGGAAATAAACCAACCAGAAACTCACCATCGGTGGGCAGCCCAGCGAAATAGCCGCGCGTTGGTAGGTTTTTGGAATGTTTTTCATCACGCTATACAACGGCAGGATCATAAATGGCAGCATGATGTGCACCATGGCAACATAGACCCCAAAGCGGTTGAAGACTAAATGCAGTGGTGAATCAATCAAACCAAGGTGTTCCAGGAAAGTATTGACCAGCCCATTGTTTTGTAAGATCACAATCCAGGCGGCTACACGTACCAATACCGATGTCCAAAATGGCAGCAACACACAGATCATCAGCAGGTTAGCGCTACGATCCGGTAACGTCGCCAGCATGTAAGCCAACGGATAAGCCAGCAGCAAACAGGCAGCCGTAATGATCAAACTCATCCAGAAAGTGCGGACAAACACGTCCTGATAAATAGCTTGTCCATCTGCTACTTTGACTATTGCACCGGCCTGATCTTTTTTCAGGTCTAATGCGGAAAGCAAATAATTAGCGGTGTAAGGCGAGCTATTCCGGTAAATAGATTGCCAGTAGGTGGCATCGCCCCAGCGTGCATCTAAATCAATCAGTGCCTGTTTGTAAGAGGCTGGCACAGGGTCTAATGGCAGACTATCTGCGGTGTTATTCAGTAAACTGCGATAGCCGGAAATTTCGGTATTCAGACGTTTGCCCAGATTACCTAAGGCATCATTGGCGTTCGCTTTTTCGATATCAGTCGCCAGCGCTTTATAGACCTCTTCTGGTGGTAATGCTTTACCATCCCAATTAGCCATAGCGGTAACGGTGGCGGGCAATAAAGCGGAAACTTCCGGGTTATCGACACTTTTTTTCAACATGATGACCAGTGGTACTAAAAACACGACCACCAGAAAAATAATTAACGGCAGAATGAGCCCGAATGATTTCAGTCGGTTGATTCGTTCCGCACGATGAAGTTTTGCCTTGAGGGATTCGGTATCCACAGGCTGGGGGATGGTGTCTGTAATGGTCGTTGACATCATATATTCATTCCTGACAGACGGCACACTGGCCTGGATCATTCCGTTGAGATTGACAGGGTATTCGCGTCGAGCCCAGTAATGAGCCCGACGCGAAAGGCATTACTTAGCTGCCCAAGCGTTGAAGCGACGTTCCAGCTCTTCGCCGTGATCCAACCAGAAGGTTGGGTCAACTGCGACTGCCATACCCAAGTTAGCTGGTGAAGATGGCAATGTGGCTGCTAAAGCTGCATCGATCTTGCTTGCTGCACCTTTGTTGGTTGGGCCGTATGGGATCTGTTTGGCGTAGTCGATCTGGCTTTCCGGTTTCACGGTAGAAGCAATAAACTTCATCGCCAGATCTTTATTTGGTGTGCCTTTCGGAACAACCCAATAATCCACTTCGTACAAACCACCGTTCCAAGTGATGTTCAGGTTTTTGTTACCTTCTTTCTGTGCATTGGCAATACGGCCATTGAACGCCGAAGTCATTACCACATCACCAGAGATCAGATATTGCGGTGCTTGAGCACCGGCTTCCCACCATTGAATATTCGGTTTCAGCTCATCCAGTTTTTTAAATGCGCGGTCTACACCAGCCGGGGTTGCTAATACGGCATACACATCTTTCTGGGCTACGCCATCAGCCAGCAGCGCAGCTTCCAGTGCATATTTAGCGGTTTTACGCAGGCCACGTTTGCCAGGGAATTTTTTAACGTCCCAGAAATCAGCCCAAGAGGTTGGCGCTGCTTTCAGTTTATTTGCGTCATACGCAATAACGGTGGAGTAAACAAACATGCCGACGCCACATTTGCTGGCCGCGCCTGGAATGAAGTCACCTTTCGCGCCGATCACTTTGTAATCCAGTTTTTCAAAGAAGCCTTCATCACAGCCGCGAGCGACCTCAGATGATTCAACTTCGACTACGTCCCATGACACACTTTTGGTTTCTACCATCGCTTTCAGTTT
>CAIZDF010000391.1 GCA_903931645.1 uncultured Tolumonas sp. | reverse complement strand
TTTCATGGAATACTGACCATATAAATCAGTAATTTACAAAAAATCATTAATCTCACTCCGTACAATAACAACAAGATAGATGCCAACTCGTAGTGTTAGCTAGTAAGCAAATATTCCGTGTAATAGTAAATATTCCACATTCATCACAGAACCACATTTATTCATACTCTCAGAGAAAAAACGAGTATTTAGGGCAATTTTTTAATACTCATCTGTCTCTATTAATTATACTTTAGTTAAGTTGTTGCTTATGCATTCCCATACTACTTATATGGTTATTTAATAATAATTAACTTCAGGAGATTTCAGATGAGGAACTTGATTCATTCCTTTGATGTAACTCATTGGGGGCACAGCGATAAAACCATCGTCTTAGGACACGGCTTTGGTACAGATCAAACCTGCTGGAAACCTCAGATAAAGATGTTATTGGATGAGGGTTACCAGGTTATTACGTTTGATTTTGCTGGTGCTACCGCTAAAACAGTTGAAATGTTTGATCCGTTACGCCATCAATCGCTATATGGTTTTGCCGAAGACCTGATCGTGCTAATGGAGTCACTAAAGGTACATTCAGCCATTTACATTGGTCATTCTATGGGTGGCATGGCTGGCGTATTAGCTCAAAATGGCAATAAAGATATTTTTGATGCCCTTATTTTATTGGGTTCATCCGCTTGTTATGTAGATCATATTTCTGCTGATTATGTCGGCGGATTCAGCAAAACAGACATTGATGGTCTATTGCATGCTATGCAAGAAAATTATGCAGTGTGGGCTAATGGCTTTGCTCCTTTAGTCGTCGGCCAATCTAACCCCTATCTCAGCTATTCAGATTTCACTCAAAACCTGTTGAAACTCCGGCCAGATGTCGCTCATTCAGTACTTAAAGCTGCATTTTTATCTGACCATCGAGCCGATATAGATCAATTAGATACTACGTTATATGTTTTACAAACTAGTATTGATCATGCGGTTCCAATGGCGGCAGCACAGTGGTTGGCAGACCATGGGAAAGCACTAGAGTTGCTTGAAATTTCGACCCAGGGTCATTTACCACACATCACGGCGCCTCAGTTGGTCAACGATGCAATCCTTGAATGCTTGAGAGCTTATGAAAAAACCTGTTGATTTAGCGGCGCGTGTAGAAGCACTAGGTGCGCTCATTCATGCAGATGCTATTTGTTTGTGGAAAACTGTAAACGAACAAATTGTTGCACCGCTGGCTTGTTATCCGCAAGGATGGTTAGACATCCCTTTTGTTATGTCGCCTATGCGCGATAACGTGGTATTTCATGTTGAAACTGCAGATATCCTGTCTCAGTTGCCTTTATCTATGCGGGCAAAATTAACGAATAATCCGCCTAAAGCATTAATGAAAATCCAAAATACGTTAGAAAATGATACGTGTGTAGGTGTTATCGCTATTTGGAATGACCCACAACAAATAACCCAGCAGATAGAAATCGTCAGCCAATTGATTGAACTCACGTTGGAGCAGTCATTTAAATCTGATCACCTGATGTCTCGCAGCCATGAAGCCAATCAACAAATGCGGGCTTTAGCTGATGTCCTACCACACGGTGTTATTATTGTGCCGATGGATAGCAGGATGGGATATGTAAATCATGTAGCAGCCCTTCTGCTGGGATTGAGTAAAAATGAAGTGTCATCACAAGAGTTGTCAGCCGCAATGCAATCATTTCTGGCTAACACCACGAATGCAGACCAGTTAAAAAACTATATAGAAGCAATAATATCAGACCGTTGGAGAGCCGCAGAAAATCATAGCCAGATATGGCGCTTTAAAACACAACCCAAAGCTCTAAGAGTCACAATATCCCCTATCAAAACAACACGTATCCATGGCTGGGTATGGCTGATGGAGGATGTCAGCAAAGAAATAGAATATCAGGATCAACTGATCACTCAGGAACAAAAATTCCGAAGCTTTTACCAGAACATGCAAGAAGCCGTTGTTGGCTATGACATGCAAGGTAAGGTTGTCGAATCCAATTTCCTCCTCAAGCAACTATTGCATATTTCTGACGACGAGCATGCCGATAATGAGTTAAATATTCATAACCAAATGTTTGGTTGGAATGAAGCGTTATGGAAAACGGTATTTGATGATTGCTTAACAACCAGTGTAGCCGGCCCTTATGAAAAACAAAT
>CAIZDF010000390.1 GCA_903931645.1 uncultured Tolumonas sp. | reverse complement strand
GACTTGAATCGGCCATCATTTCTGCACGTCGTCGAAAAAACCGCATCGCCGTGCTTTTTCTGGATTTAGATCACTTCAAAGAGATCAACGACACGCTAGGGCATGCCATCGGCGACAAAGTGCTGCAATTGGTTGCTCGTCGTCTGGAATCTGCCATTCGGGAGTCGGATACAGCTTGTCGGTATGGCGGCGATGAATTTTTAATCTTGCTGGCTGAAATATCACAAACAGCGGATGCGGAGCAAATTGCTGAAAAAATAATTTCAGCACTTGAGGTGCCCGCCTCTATTGAAGATAACACGCTTCACCTAGCGATCAGCATTGGCATCGCGATTTATCCTGACGATGGTAAAGATGCTGCGACCCTCATTGATTGCGCTGATAAAGCGATGTATTTCTCAAAAAAACGCAACGGTAGTAGTTTCGATCTTTTTGATAAAGATAAGTCGTCTAACGATTAATTATATCGCGCCAAAAGTCATGTTCTGTGTGCTTCACCGCACCGACCTTTATCAGCAGACACGCCATTATAACTTGTCATAAACAGCAGCAACCGACTGGTTCAGTAAAAACGAGTCAGCCCCCCTTTTATTCTCACATCTTGTTTTTATATCTGCACACTAACCGAGCTGGAGAATGAACCATGGAATCTAAGACAGTTGAGACGAACGATATGAATGACACCGTAGAAAATACTTCAAGCAGCATTCACAACGCGATTAATCAGACCTCTGATGCAATTCACCCAGCTGTAGATCAGATGGTTTCTGGTGTTCATAACGCGGTCGATAAACTTGCCGGTGTGGCAAGCCAGGCTGCCGATACGCTGGAACTAAAAAGCGGTAAATTAAAAGAAGCCCAATCACGTTTTAATGAAAGTTGTCGTTCCCAGATCAGAGATAAACCATTGGCGACATTGGGTATTGCTGTCGCAGCTGGCTTTTTAGTGAGTTGGTTATTGAGACAACGTTAATGGAACCCGTTGATGCCTCGAATTCACCACCTGCAGCTGACTCACCAGACAGCGCGCCAACTGCGGGTGGTGCCGGATTACTAGAAAATGCTCAAATGCTCTGGAATGACTTTCGTAAGCTGACATATGTCCACTTACAACTGATGGCGATGGAAGTTCAGAAAGCAGGTGAGAATTTAGTCGCCATGTTGATGTACGGCATCGTTTTGAGTGTATTGATCGTCTGTTCATGGCTGGGTGTGCTGGGGGCAATGGTTATGTGGCTGATTGAAAATCAATTCATGATCAGTTCAGCATTACTACTGACGACCTTGTTCAATTTAATCAGCGTATGCGCAGTAATGATCGTGATCCGACGCAAGAGTCACGCATTACGACTTCCAGCAACGATCCGATGTTCTAATCCGGATCATGAAAATACCAACACATCAGAGCGTTCCTGATGAACATAAATAAATGGATATCGAAAATTTCGCTGAATAGCGAACTCCAAGATATGGAGCAGCAATTACATCAGCGCCAATTTTTATTTACGTTGCAAAAAGACTCTTTTAAACAATGTCTGCGGGAAAAATTGGGCTCACCCAAGACGATACTGATCGCGGCTGGTGCCGGGTTTACCCTGGGCTATTTGAGTTTGCGACAGAACAATGTTCCGGCCGAAGGAAAGACTTCACGGATCTCTTCTTTAATTCTGTCAGTCACCGACGTTCTGATGCTCACCGGATCAGTCATGGCCCTTTTTCAACATAAGGGTGCCTCCCCCAAAACTGATACAGCCAATCAGGATAAGTAAATCAGCAAAAATGAAACGCAACTAAATCAGAACGGAGAATCTCATGCTTGAAACGATTGTCGTTGTTTT
>CAIZDF010000389.1 GCA_903931645.1 uncultured Tolumonas sp. | reverse complement strand
TATTCGATTGCCGATATGGCCATTTATCCGTGGGTCACGCTCTATGAACACCAAAAGCAGGATCTCAGTCAATACCCGCATATATCACGTTATATGCAAACCATGGCCGCACGGGATGATGTGCAACGGGGTATGCAAAAATATGCGGATTTCGATTGGGAAACCAGTCTCACCGAGGCACAGTTGCAGGCATTACTGCAAAACCATCAGGCTTAAATGATGTGATGACATAAGCCAGTTTATTCGGCTGGGGCTTTCTTTTTTGTCTTGCGAGCTACTTGCGCCGGAAACGGCAGAGTAGCCGCAGGCCATTGCTGTCGCAGCAAAGCGTCTACCCGCTCAGCTCGCGCGTACAACCAGCCTTGATGTCGCCAGACGCCATGCCGGAGCAACCATTCCGCTTGCTGACAGGTTTCGACGCCTTCCGCAATAATATCAATATCCAGATTTTGCGATAATTGAATGATCGCTTCTAACACCGGTGCATTCACCGACCCCGTGCCGATGGTGGCCACAAAAGAGCGATCTACTTTGAGTGTATTCACTGGCAAGCTTTGTAAATAACCCAGACTGGAATAACCAGTGCCAAAGTCATCTATCGCAATCGCAATTTTCTGTTGTCGCAGTTGCTGTAGCGTCGCCAAAATAACCGGATTATTGTGTTCCATGATCTCCGATTCGGTGATCTCAACATGCAATCCTGGCAGATAGCGTTTGTGATGTAAGAGCTGGCTGATAAAGGCCGATGAATTAAGATGCTGGGCGGAGAGATTTAATGACAGATACAGTTTTGGGTATAACGCCAGTAACGGTTCCAGCTCAATTTGCGCCTGTTCCATCTGCAAGACCGTGAGTGGCACAATCACACCGGTGCTTTCCGTCATCGGAATAAACTCAGCTGGGTTAATTAAACCCGCGACCGGATGCTGCCAACGCATCAGCACTTCTACCCCCATCAAGGAACCGTCACGCGCATCCACAATCGGCTGATAAACGTTAAAAAACTGCCGCTGCCGCATAGCGATGAGTAACTGTCGTTTTGGATCGGTCGCTTTTTGTCGTAGGAAAATAAATAACAACGTCAGCAACAGTTGAAGCACCAGCGCCAATAACCACCATTGCCAACCAGGCAGGTAGATCCCTTGATAGAGCGTCTTGGTATCGACACTGACCATCAGCACCAATTGGGGTAACGAGACCAATGGCCGAGCATACCAATATTGCGAATGCAGATTATCGCCCCGCCCTTCCAGCATTTGCGGTGTGGTCAGCGGGAAAAGCGCTTTCGGGATATTGATTGGCAGGGAGTAAGTACCATTCAACGCTAATGGCACACCACTTTGTGCATCAATAAAGCCTAAAAATTGATAATTTAGTACCAAGCTCGATATCGTATCGCGCAATGTCTGCATCGGTATAAACGCGGTATTCTCATAACCATCACGACCAAAACGGCCGATGTGCAGACCCACTCTATTTTGCATACTGTCCATGACCGGAGCACGCACATGGATATGGGTTGAAGAAGGCTCGTGGGGGACACTGTAAGGTTCGACGGAGGTTTGCCAGCTGGAGCAAACCAACTGACCTTTGCGATCAAACAGAGAGAATTCAGCAACTTGTGACAGGCCAACGTGAAAATAATGAAATTTTCGTTGCACGTAGGCCGAGCAGTTGCGAGGTAACGACTCCATTTCGATCAGAGCGGCGACAATATCCACCACTGAATGTTCAAAATAGCGCGCCAGTTGATCAACCTGCAACCGCACTTCATCCTGTCGCTGTGCTTTCGCTTCCAGCAACATCGTCGGGTAACCGACACTCAGCAACAGCAGCAAAACCACTGATGCTGAAATAAACGGAGATACCAGCCTGCGCAGGCGGGCCTTCCAATCCATCTAACGCTCCATGAAATTCAAGGTTACGTTTAAAGCATATATAGGAATCGAAGCCCCGAGCGAAAATATTAAAATTTAACCACAGGGCGAATCGCCAACCACCGGTAATCGCAAGTATTGCTGCAAAAATTCCGCAAATGGCAAATGATCATCCGCTTCCAATTCACTTTGTTTTAGCAACGAAGCCTGAGCTTCATCCGTGAAATAATTTGCTTCCCAATATTGCAGTGGGGCGTTTTGTAACTCTTTACGAAAGCGTTCTGCTTGTTGGCGACCGAACTCAGCGCCATCCAGATTATGATGTAACAGATGTGTTAACAACTGCGCTGACAAGGTTTTTTCCGTATCAGCCAGTTTTTCCCGTTGTGCTTGTAATGCCAACTGATAATGCACCCGACCATATGCCCGGTCTAATAACTGCGCCACCATCTGGAGTTCGTCAAACAATTGCCCGCCCCATTCCGGCAATGACAACTCACCTTCTGCGGTCTGTAATAATAAACCTGGACGACGGCCTTCCAGCGCAACACGCGACATGTTGTGACGATTGCGCTCGATTTCTGCGGCTTCCAACATCGGTGATGGTCGCAATAAACACCAGACCAAGAACAGATCGAGGAAACGTAGTTGCTGAATTTCCACGCCCAACGGGGTAAACGGATTGATATCCAGAGTGCGCAGTTCGATGTAATCAATACCACGTCGCTCCAGTGCCACTAAAGCCCGCTCATTAGAACGTGGTGTACGTTTAGGCCGGATCGGTGCATACAACTCATTTTCCAGCTGCAAGACATGATCATTCAGCTGACGATAATCATCGCCCACCTTAACGCCCAAGTCGGCAAACGAACTTTCTTTGGTTGCTAATGCCTGACGCACCGACGTGAGATATTCGTGCAAACTGCTGTGGCTGATATTTAAGCTGGCCTGGGATTTATTGGTATAACCCAGATCAGATAACCGCAATGACGTCGCATATGGCAGATACAATGTGCCTTTACCCACACGTTCAAATGGCAGACCCGTTTCACGCCCCTGCAAAAACGAACTGCAAATGGTTGGC
>CAIZDF010000388.1 GCA_903931645.1 uncultured Tolumonas sp. | reverse complement strand
GGATCACGACCATCGATACGCGGTTCACCACGCAGGATACGACCACGAACAACATCACTATCAAATTCATGGAACAGATCAGCCACTTCGCCAGCATCCTGAGTTTCATCAGCTGCAACAATTTCAGCAACGATACGTTGTTTCAGAGCAGAGATTGCATCATAACGCACCGCTTTTTCAGTAATACGGTAAGCTTCACCGATAGCTTCAACAGCCAGATCAGCAATTTTTGCTTTTAGAGTTACGTTAGCTGCTGGAGCAACCCAATTCCATGGTGTGGTACCCACTTCAGTTGCAAATTCATTAACAGCTTTGATTACTGTTTGCAGTTGATCGTGACCATACACAACCGCACCCAGCATCACTTCTTCTGGCAGGATAGCTGCTTCAGATTCAACCATCAGCACCGCTGCGGCAGTACCAGCAACAACCAGATCCAGTTTACTGTCTTGCAGTTCAACAACTGATGGGTTCAGAACATATTGATCATTGATATAACCAACACGCGCAGCACCGATTGGGCCGTTAAATGGAATACCAGAGATAGCCAGCGCTGCAGAAGTACCGATCATCGCTACGATGTCAGGAGACACCGCTGGGTTAACTGACATTACAGTCGCAACAACCTGAACTTCGTTCAGGAAACCTTCTGGGAACAGCGGACGAATAGGACGGTCAATCAGACGGGCAGTCAGTGTTTCACCTTCGCTAGGACGACCTTCGCGTTTGAAAAAACCACCCGGAATACGGCCTGCTGCGTAGGTACGCTCTTGATAGTTAACAGTCAGCGGGAAGAAATCGCGACCTTCAACAGCTTCTTTTTTACCAACAACAGTTACTAATACTGCAGTATCGTCCATGCTGACCATAACAGCTGCAGTTGCCTGACGAGCCATAACACCTGTTTCAATCGTTACAGTGTGCTGGCCATAGGGGAAGGTTTTTACAATAGGATTCACGTGAATTTCCTTTTATTAATTTCGTCGCTCAAAATGCGCGCTTATTATAGCTGAAGGCGAGCACAATAGGTAATCAGGGATAGATCGACTTCAGATATAATTCTGGTGCAATTGTCACTTATGTCACGAAAAAACAAAAGGAGGCATAAGCCTCCTTTTGTTTGTAATCACTAAGAATGAATTAGCGACGCAGACCCAGTTTAGAAATCAGATCTTTGTAACGAGCATCATCTTTGCGTTTCAGGTAGTCCAGCAATTTACGACGCTGAGAAACCATACGCAGCAGACCACGACGGCCATGGTGATCTTTAGAATGTACTGAGAAATGGCCTTGCAGATGGTTGATCTGAGCAGTCAACAGGGCAACCTGAACTTCTGGTGAACCAGTGTCATTGGTACCGCGAGAGAAATCAGCAACGATCTTGGCTTTAGTTTCAGCATTTAGTGACATAGTGTACTCCTGAGTTTAATGGACTGTGAGCCGATCACTAATTCAGCCCACAGAGAAGCTGCGCATTCTAGCACAGCTGTAATAACAGACAAGCTACTCAGCTTGATCATCCGCATCTGGTATATCGCCACCGATGCGAACGAGACGACGTGGCGCAACTTTACCGTCTTCGTCAATTTCACCCACACCAATAAATTCCGCTTCCGGACCAACAGTCATGCGAACAAAACCTTCGGTTAATGCGTGTGGCACCATCACCGCCTGCCCTTGTGTTACATAGGCAGCCAGCATGGATGACATGTTCACTTCTGGCAGATTGCTCACTGCGCTATCCATTGGCAATAAGTAATAGTCCAATTTCTCGCGTGGTGGAATACCCTGTTCACGGCATTCATCCAGAATTTCATTTAGTTTTTCAAGGCTGAGCATTTTGTCATTCGGATATTTCGCAACTTGAGTACGACGTAACTGAATAACATGTGCCCCACAGCCTAACAGCTCGCCTAAATCGTCGACTAGTGAACGAATATAAGTGCCTTTAGAGCAATGCACTTCCAACGAAATTGTATCATCAGAGAAATCGAGCAATTCCAACGAATAAATAGAGATAGGACGTGCTTCACGCTCAATCTCTATTCCTTCACGAGCATATTCATACAGTGGGCGCCCCTGATGTTTCAATGCTGAAAACATCGATGGCACCTGTAAGATATCGCCGCGGAATTTATCTAACGCCAATGATAATTGAGATTCAGTTACGCTTACCGGACGAACTGAGACAACAGAACCTTCAGAATCACTGGTGTCTGTCCGAACACCTAAACGTGCAGTTACGCAATAACGTTTGTCAGCATCCAGCAGAAATTGGGAAAATTTGGTGGCCTCACCAAAACAGATAGGCAGCATCCCAGTGGCCAGTGGATCTAAAGCACCAGTGTGACCAGCTTTGGCTGCGTTATAGATACGCTTTACTTGTTGCAGCGCATCATTCGAAGTGATACCGCTTGGTTTATCCAGCAGTATAATGCCGTGTACATCACGACCCTTGAAGCGACGTCGTCGAGACATCTTTAATCACGATCCTCCTCGCTCAGATCGGTCGATTCGCCACGGCGAAGCTGATCATCACGAACGGTATTAGTAATCAGGTTGGAGATTCGCATCCCTTCAACCAGCGTTTTGTCATAGACAAAGCGAATTTCTGGCACAACGCGCAGTTTCATCGCTTTACCCAACAAAATACGAATATAACCTGAAGCATCATTCAGCACTTTGATGCCTGCCTCAATGTTATCTTCTTCGTTCAAAAAGAACGTTACAAAAACTTTGGCATGCTGCAGGTCACGCGTCAATTCAACATCAGAAACCGTCGCCATTCCAACACGAGGATCTTTTATTTCGCGCTGTAAAATTACGGCTATTTCACGTTGGATCTGTTGTGAAACCCGATCTGCGCGTCCAAACTCTTTTGCCATTTTCAACTCCAGAGTAAACGGGGGAATAAATTCCCCCGTAAACGATTACAGCGTACGCTGAATTTCGACAATTTCGTAAACTTCGATCTGGTCACCAGGACGCACATCATTGTAGTTCTTAACTGCGATACCACACTCGTAACCGTTTTTAACTTCAGGTACGTCATCTTTGAAGCGGCGCAGAGATTCCAGCTCACCTTCATAGATAACCACGTTATCACGCAACACACGAATCGGGTTGTTACGTTTAACAGTACCTTCAGTCACCATACAACCAGCAACTGCGCCAAACTTAGGTGAACGGAATACATCACGAACTTCAGCCAGACCAATGATCTGTTGTTTGTATTCCGGCGCCAGCATACCGCTCATTGCTTGACGCACTTCATCGATCAAATCGTAAATTACAGAGTAGTAACGCAGATCGATATTTTCTGACTCGATAATCTTACGAGCAGAAGCATCCGCACGAACGTTGAAGCCCAGTACGATAGCATTGGAAGCTGCAGCCAGCGTCGCATCAGTTTCTGTAATACCACCCACGCCAGAACCAATGATCTTAACTTTCACTTCGTCGGTGGACAGTTTATTCAGAGAATCCGCAATCGCTTCTACAGAACCTTGTACGTCAGCTTTCAGTACAACATTCAGCTCAGAAACTTCACCTTCCGTCATGTTGGAGAACATGTTCTCCAGTTTAGATTTCTGCTGACGAGCAAGTTTGATATCGCGGAATTTACCCTGACGGTAAAGAGCCACTTCACGCGCTTTTTTCTCATCACGCACAACAGTAACTTCATCACCAGCAGAAGGCACACCGGACAGACCCAATACTTCAACTGGGATAGACGGACCAACTGAATCAACACTGCGACCCATTTCATCACGCATCGCACGCACACGGCCATATTCCAGACCACATAACACGATATCGCCTTGGCGCAGAGTACCTTCCTGAACCAGAATGGTAGCAACCGGACCACGACCTTTATCCAGACGAGATTCGATAACCACACCACTCGCCATCGCATCACGAACAGCGGTTAATTCCAGAACTTCAGACTGCAACAGGATAGAATTCAGCAGATCGTCAATACCTTCACCGCTTTTCGCAGATACTTTAACGAACTGGTTCTCACCACCCCACTCTTCTGGGATAACGCTGTAACGAGTCAATTCGTTCATCACGCGATCTGGATCAGAGTCAGGTTTATCAACCTTGTTAACAGCGACAACAATTGGCACACCAGCAGCTTTAGCATGTTGAATTGCTTCAACCGTTTGCGGCATAACACCGTCATCAGCAGCCACAACCAGCACTACGATATCCGTAGCCTGAGCTCCACGAGCACGCATTGCGGTGAATGCAGCATGACCTGGTGTATCTAAGAAAGTGATACTGCCATTTTCGGTATCAACATGATAAGCACCGATATGCTGAGTAATACCACCCGCTTCGCCTGAAGCAACTTTTGCTTTACGGATATAATCCAGCAATGAAGTTTTACCATGGTCAACATGACCCATGATGGTAACAACAGGAGCACGAGATTCGCTTTTCGCTGTAGAGTCACGATCTTGCAGCAGTGCTTCTTCCAGTTCATTTTCACGGCGCAGAGTCACTTTATGACCCATCTCTTCCGCTACCAACTGTGCTGTTTCCTGATCGATGATTTGGTTAATGGTTGCCATAGCGCCCATTTTCATCATCACTTTGATCACTTCAACCGCTTTTACAGCCATTTTCTGTGCCAATTCACCGACACTGATGGTTTCACCAACCACGATATCACGGTTAACAGGCTGAGCTGGTTTCTGGAAACCATGCTGCATAGAGTTTGGCGTATGAACTTTAGCGCGCTTGCCTTTTCTCGCACGAGAATTACGTTCTTCACGCGCTTCTTCATGTGGCGATTTTTTGGCTTTGGCAACACCAGGACGACGACGACCTTTGCTTTCGTCTTGACGTTCACGTTCAGCTTCAGCTTCTTTTACAAATAAAGAAGCGGCTTCGCTAACATCATCGTTCAATTCTTTACGACGACGTTCTTCTTCTTCCGCAGCCCAGCGGCCTTCATTTTCTACCGCTAAACGACGAGCTTCTTCAGCAATACGCTGTGCTTCCAGCTCGGTTTTACGTTGAGCTTCTTCTTCTTGTTTCTTACGTAATGCCTCTGCTTCACGTTTGGCATTATCATCTGCGCGTTTATCTGCCTCAGCTTTCAATTTTTTGGCCTTCTCATCCGGAGATTTTGCTGCATTATCAGCAACAGATTCTGTCGATACTGTTCTGGCCTCAGCTTCTTTGCGCGCTTTTTCTTCGGCTTCTTTGCGGGCTTTGGCTTCCGCGTCCTTACGCGCTTGTTCAGCTTTGGCTAACTCTTCCTGACGCGCTTTTTCAGCTTCCTGACGCGCCTTTTCTTCCGCTTCTTTCTGCTGTTGAGCTTCGTCAATTACAGAACGATGCACGTAAGTTTTTGACTTACGGACTTCAATTTGTACTTCTTTATTTTTACCGCCAGCACCAGCTACATTCAATGTGCTTTTTGTCTTGCGCTGCAACGTCATGCGCTTAGGCTCTGCACCATCAGCACCATGTTGTTTTTTCAGATGTTCAACCAGAGTTTGTTTTTCTTGCTCTGACACCATTGCATCTGCATCTTTAGTCAAACCAGCATCTTTAAACTGCTGTACCAACCGGTCAACCGGTGTGCCCACTTCAATGGCTAGTTGTTTTACTGATAAATCGGCCATTCATTACCTCCGCAGTTTACTCTGCCTGCTCGCCGAACCAGCAAATGTTACGAGCTGCCATAATCAATTCACCGGCTTTTTGTTCGGTCATTTCCGGGATACCACTCAGATCATCAATGCCCTGTTCAGCCAAATCTTCCAGAGTTGGTATACCACGAGCAGCCAGTTCATAAGCTAGATCCTGCGTCATACCTTCTAATGCCAACAAATCATCTGCTGGTTTAGCACCTGCTAAGGTCTCTTCTTTAGCCAGAGCCTGAGTGCTCAATGCTTGCTTAGCACGGTCACGCAATTGTTCAATTTGTTCGTCATCAAGATCTTCAATACGTTGCAGTTCGCTTAATGGAACATAAGCGATCTCTTCAACGGTTGAGAAACCTTCATCAACCAACAACTCGGCAAAATCATCATCAATATCAAGAGCCTGAGTGAACAAAGTCAAGATGCGATCTTTTTCTGCCTGATGTTTAGTCTGCATATCTTCAACAGTCATTACATTCAATTCCCAGCCGGAAAGCTGAGAAGCAAGACGGACGTTCTGACCGTTACGACCAATGGCCTGAGCCAAGTTGCTAGAGATAACAGCGATATCCATGGTGTGGTTATCTTCATCCACAACCAGAGACGCTACATCAGCCGGAGCCATAGCATTAATGACGAATTGAGCAGGATTATCATCCCACAATACGATATCAATTCGCTCACCCGCTAATTCACCAGACACAGCCTGAACACGAGCACCACGCATACCAACGCAAGCACCAACAGGATCGATACGGCGATCATTTGTTTTTACTGCAATTTTGGCACGCGAACCAGGATCACGAGCAGCACCTTTGATTTCAATGATTTCTTCACCGATTTCAGGTACTTCAATCCGGAATAATTCTTTCAGAAAATCAGGATGTGTGCGGCTAACAAACAGTTGTGAACCACGAGCTTCTGGCTTAACCGCTGCCAACAGACCTCTGACGCGATCCCCATTGCGGAATGACTCACGCGGTAACATGTCTTCGCGATAAATCACACCTTCCGCATTATTACCTAAATCGATAATAACGCTGTCACGAGTAACTTTCTTGACCACACCGGTAACAATAGTACCTTCCTGATCACGGAACTGGTCAACTACTTGAGCACGCTCAGCTTCGCGCACTTTC
>CAIZDF010000387.1 GCA_903931645.1 uncultured Tolumonas sp. | reverse complement strand
GGTAGCTAAATGAAAAAAATCATCCTATTGGCAGCAATTTCTGGCATTTTCTTATCTGGTTGTACTATTCGAGTAGCGGATATGACTGTTGGCAGTACCAAAAATTACAACATCAATGGCGCTCAGTTTGTTAAAGGTCAGCGCGTTAAAGGTGAGGATACCTATCCAGTAATTTTATTTCCTACTGGTATTCCTAATGTCAAAACAGCAATGGATCGCGCTATTGAATCTAACAAGTGCGCTGTAGGCTTAACTGACGTTGTAGTAACTCAGCTTAATCACTCGTTCATTTTCGGCTCAATGGGCTTTCGTGTAGAGGGTGATCAGATCATTGATACCTCTTTGCCAGGCTGTGCTAAATAATTTCATATGTTAATCAATACCCGACTTATGGTCGGGTTTTTTATTTCTGCATAGCTCAAAAAGGTAGGCTCACCCTGTTTAATTGGCTCATAAGTGAAAGCAGTAATATTTGAGCCATACTTTTACTGTGCTGGTGGATTGGCTTAAATACGTTCGATTATGAGCTAGGGGCAGAAATGAGGATTTTTATTGATAGATGGTTAAGTGGTTAAGCTACTTTCATTAAGTTTTATTTTAGCCTTGTCTGAGATTTTATCTCTGTATCCCCCTATCCCTACCCTCTATTACTGCTTTTCATAACCATACCAAAAAATTATTTATATAAAACTGCTTAACCAGCCTAACCACTTAACCACCACAAACAAAAAGCCCCACCAATCGGCAGGGCATAAACACACACAGAACAGGCTATCTTAGGAATGCTCAACCAGCATTGGGATCTACATAGAAATAGGTCTTATTTGCTCTTCGTTTCTCCATCTGAACATGACTTTCTTTAGCTAATTGCATCAACGCTCTACCCAGTTGTGCCGTATTCCCTTTATCAATACTGTATCGATGGCAAATATCAGCAGCCGTGAGCCATGTTGCCAATGAAGAATTACCACCACCTGCAAAACGTTCATACGCCCACTGATACCATTTTCCCTTATCCTGAAAATCAGCATTGATAGCTGTCGTTTTTTTCAGCTCATCATTTGTCAGCATCCAACCTTTGCCAGCATCATAATCGGCTTTAATTTCCAGCCAGAACTGACGCAAGTTATCAGGATTAACCAGGCGTAATTTGCCCTCCTTCCAGTGCCAACCAAGTAAATCATTTAATGTGTCCATATCTGGCGCACCTGTCATCGCTAGTACAGCATAACGAGCGCTTCCTGTGTCATCTTTCAGGAATGAATCACCATTAACGGACGCAATAAAATGCGTCTGCCTTGGCTTCTTCACGTCTGTTCTGCCGTATGGTGGTCGCACGGTATCAACGCCACTTGATACAAATGACTTTAATGAGCCTTGGCTGTTCTTGGTGGAGCGTTCCAGCTCTCCCAATTCAACAATCCATGATTTAATGCAGCTTAAAACAGAATCTTTGTTGTCTGGGTTAAGTTCTGCACCTTCCAGAAATGCCCCATCAGATACCTTTGCCATGCGTTCAATAAACGCTGATTTCATCCATGACTGCTCACCCTGTAAAACTGGGATCAACTTCGACCGGAATTCTGGTTCATACAGACTAGCCACACACCCGATCAACCATTTACGCATCACAATTCTGGCTAATGATGGGTCTTTGGTTTTCAGGCAATTAATAACAGCATCAACCCGCTTTTGTCCGTCCCATCCGTCACCGTCATCGAGCCATTTTTTCACGGGATGAAAGGAGGCTCGCTCACAGATTGCAGATAAATGATCATCAATGCTCGCTTTTGGTAGTCCAGATATTTGAGACGTACTAATAAGCATTGACCGGACAGAATCGAGCGAATCAGCGACCACAGTTCCATCATGTCGAACTAGCACATTCTCCATGTTCATATCGTTATGACAGGCCACCAGCCCACAATAATCAAGTAACGCTTTTAAGTTGCGGGCTGTGCTTACAGCTCGTAAGCCCTCCCCATCTGGTATAACATCTGGGTATTCCAAACTACCAATGCAATCATCCGCAATTTCTGGCAGTTCAGCGATAACATCAATGTCATGTGTAGGTGCTGGTATCATGCTGCCCCCCCTACATTCATCAGTGAGCGGATAGCATCCGCCTTCTTCTTGCGTCCCCATAACTGGCGGTTATGAGCACAAGCAGCGGGAAACTGTTCTGCAAGCTCCTTGATTGCTTTCTGCCAGTTGTTGCCATACTCACGCACCAGAAGAAAATCGAACTTATCCAAGCATCGACCTGTCGCGCATGGGTCGTTTGTATGGTGGCTGAATAGGCGTTGTTTGCCATCGGTACGGCTTGTTAGTAGATACGCACCAGCGACACCAGAACCCGACTCAGGGGCAAGCCATGCCCGCCCATGTTGCTTGTATCCATAGTGCCGCAATAACTCAGGCCATTCATAGCCACGGTTTACAAGGTCAATGATAGACACCTGACCATCGAATAAACTCTCTGCCCGTTGCGGTTGTAATGTGTCGCATTTCTCATGCTGTGCTGCACTGATAGCCGTTTCTTGGTGTTCTGCCCACACCTTCGCATCAGATAGCACCTCAGAACAGGCTAAGTTCAGCGGCGTACCTTTTGAAATGCGATATTCATAAGAATCACCATTTAATCGACAAGGTAAAAACATCACCTGTTGCGAACGTGTCGCGCAATCATCACCGCCGAAAACATATGCCAGATAACCAGACACCAGCGACCAGTCAGCAAAACTCACAGCTTCGGCAAGCTCAATGTAAATGCGATACCGATTCCCGCAACCTTCCAGCTTATGGCTTGCTGTCGTATGAATAACCCACGATTGCAAATCTGTACCAGTTAGCGCGTCAGCTATGCTTTCAAGTTCCAGTAAAGAATCATCTACATCAACCCGTAACAAAGTAAAACGGTTATGTTCGAGAATAATTTCTTTCTGCTTGCTGGTGGCATCACTGGCAGTAATCCAACGGCTTTTTGCTTTTGCAATGCGGGGGTTACAATCAGCAAAATTAAGCGGATTTTTCACCGCCTCCAGTAATGCAGACCAATCCATGAATGTGAATTTATCGGTCTGTTTGATATTGCGACCAGATAGAAATTGAAGTGCACTATTCATCGTTGTGCACCTCGCGAAAGTGGTAAATCTTCCGGCGAGTACTGTCACAGGCGGGGGATGAATCAATAACAAATCCGCATGTTATTGCCAGTTTTGGGTTAACTGCTTGAGCAAACGATGGCAGATAAGGAACTGTTGAATCAGCTTCCGCATCTTTTCGCTTCATAGGTAAATGATCTAACAGATACCGAATCCGAACAGCCTCTTTCCTTGTGAACATGGGAGATTTAATTGCATCCTCAATGG
>CAIZDF010000386.1 GCA_903931645.1 uncultured Tolumonas sp. | reverse complement strand
CTTAATCTGTTAGGTGGTCTGATTGCGTACTGTCATAAAGAAGATAAGCCAGCTTTGAATATCAATGCTGGCGATCCGACATCAATAATGCCGATTTAAACCGATCTCAGGTTAATTAACTTTTTATCCTCACCGCTGCAGTTTCTCTGCGGCGGTTTTTTCTGTCAAGGTACCCTCATGTCGCACACATACTCGATGCAAGATCTTCTGGCGTTAATGCAGCAATTACGCGATCCGGAAAATGGTTGCCCATGGGACAAAAAACAGACCTTGCAGAGTCTGACGGCCTATACCATTGAAGAGGCCTATGAAGTCGTCGATAGCATTGAACAAAACGATCTCACCGGGCTTAAATCTGAGCTGGGTGATCTGCTGTTTCAAGTGGTATTTTACGCACAACTGGCACAAGAACAGGGTCTGTTCAATTTTCAGGATGTGGTGAGCACCATCAGCGAAAAGTTGGTCCGCCGCCATCCGCATGTCTTTGCGGGTAAAGAGTTTGCCGATACCGCCGCAGTGAGTGCGAATTGGGAAGCAGAAAAAGCCAAAGAGCGCCAAGAAAAAGACGCGCAAGCCACCAGTGTGTTGGATGATATTCCACACAATCTGCCGGCATTAATGCGCGCCAACAAAATTCAAAAACGCTGTGCGACGGTTGGTTTTGACTGGCATGAGCTGCCGCCGGTAATTGAAAAAATCCATGAAGAGTTAGATGAGGTCATGGCCGAGATCAACCGAGCTGACTACGATAAAGCGGCGTTGGGCGAAGAGCTGGGTGACTGGCTGTTTGCCAATGTCAACTTGGTTCGTCACCTTGGTTTTGAGCCAGAAAAGATCCTGCGGGCCGGAAATCATAAATTTGAACGGCGTTTTCGTGCGGTGGAACACATTATTCAATCACAGGGCCGTTCAGTAAAAGCGTGTTCTTTGGATGAATTAGAAGCCGTTTGGCAACAAGTTAAACAATTGAAGTGAAGTTGACGCAACGCAAGACTCCTCTCAATGCAAATGAGTATCCTGTTGCCGTTGTTAGGAGCGGGGGCTTGCGGTATAATTTCATCCCGTCTGTTTCTCCCGCACGCAGCTGCGTGATCCCTAAACTTCTTCAGGTTCAGCATGACGACTAAATATATTTTCGTGACAGGCGGGGTGGTTTCATCCTTAGGTAAAGGTATCGCGGCAGCCTCATTGGCAGCGGTCCTCGAAGCGCGTGGTTTAAAAGTAACCATGCTGAAACTCGATCCGTACATCAACGTTGATCCGGGCACTATGAGCCCAATTCAGCATGGTGAAGTATTCGTCACGGAAGATGGCGCTGAAACCGATCTGGACTTAGGTCACTACGAACGTTTCATCCGTACCAAGATGTCCCGCCGCAACAACTTTACCACTGGTCGTGTCTATTCTGACGTGTTGCGTAAAGAGCGCCGTGGCGACTATCTGGGTGCGACTATTCAAGTTATTCCTCATATCACCAACGCGATCAAAGAGCGCGTGATTGCTGGCGCAGCCGGTCATGACGTGGCTATCGTTGAAATCGGTGGTACGGTCGGTGATATCGAGTCTTTACCATTCCTGGAAGCTATTCGTCAGTTAGCAGTAGATATCGGCCGTAACAACGCGCTGTTTATGCACCTGACATTAGTGCCATATCTGGCTGCCGCTGGTGAAGTGAAAACCAAACCAACTCAGCACTCGGTAAAAGAATTGCTGTCGATCGGTATCCAGCCAGACATTCTGATCTGTCGTTCCGACCGCGCGATCCCGGCGAACGAACGTGCAAAAATCGCGCTGTTCTGTAACGTACCGGAACGTGCTGTTGTTTCGCTGAAAGACGTTGATTCTATTTATAAAATCCCGGCGTTGCTGAAATCGCAAGGTCTGGACCAACTGGTAGTCGATCGTTTTGGCCTGCAATGTGGCGAAGCGAATCTGTCAGAATGGGAACAGGTTATTTACCAGGAAGCCAATCCAACCGGTG
>CAIZDF010000385.1 GCA_903931645.1 uncultured Tolumonas sp. | reverse complement strand
CACCATCAGGCGGCCAACCCATACCAGTTCTTTTTGTGAAGCGTTCGGGCGGAAGAATACTTTGTAAAAATCTTCAGTCAGTGCCGAGGAAGAAACCAGCAACTGACAAGATAAGGTACTCATGACCGCGGCTAAAATAGCTGACAGCAACACACCGGCAATCCACGGGTTAAACAGCAATTGTGACAACGCAATAAAGACGGTTTCATGGTTCGCCTGTACCGAACCGCTTTGTGCCGGATTTGCCGCAAAATAAGCGATACCGAAGTAACCAACCGCGACCGCACCACCCAGACACAAGATCATCCAGGTCATGCCGATCCGGCGGGCATTCGGCATGGCATCAACTGAGCTGATCGCCATGAAACGCGCCAGAATATGCGGCTGCCCCATATAACCTAAACCCCATGCCATCAGCGAAATGATGCCGATCGAGGTGGTGCCATGGAACATGTCACTGTATTTCACATCCAGCGAATTGATCACCTGCACGGCATCTGCAAAACCACCCGCGTGCATGATTACCATGACGGGCGTGAGTAACAGAGCAAATATCATCAGCGATGCCTGTACGGTGTCGGTCCAGCTAACCGCTAAAAAACCACCAACAAAGACATACAAAATCGTTGCAGCAGCACCTGCCCACAACGCCGTGTCGTAACTCAGCCCGAAAGTTTGCTCAAACAAACGAGCCCCAGCCACCATGCCGGAGGCACAGTAAATGGTAAAGAACACCAGGATCACCAGTGCCGCGATCACGCGCAGAACTTTGGTTTGGTCTTCAAAACGATGGGTAAAATAATCCGGCAGTGTTAGCGCATTACGAGTGATTTCGGTATACACACGTAACCGACCGGCCACAAATTGCCAATTAAACCAAGCGCCGATAATCAAACCAATGGCGATCCAGCTTTCAGAAACGCCTGACGCATAAACGGCACCCGGTAGGCCCAGCAACAACCAGCCACTCATGTCCGAAGCACCAGCACTCATGGCGGTCACAAAACTACCCAGACTACGGCCACCGAGAATATAGTCGGACAGATCGCGGGTATAACGCCATGCGGCAAAACCGATACCGATCATCGCCAGAATGTAGATGACGAACGTAATCGTCGTCGGATTAGTAAAGTTCACAGGCTTCCTCTCCCATGGGTTAAACAGAATACGGAACGCACAACTGCCGTATATTGAAAAAGAGTCGAATAATAACGTATTCCCCTACCAAGTGCGATGTTATCTGCACAATCGCACCATGTTCGCGGCAAAAAGCCGTTATTTTATTCTTAGTTGTAAAAATAGATAACTATTGGGCTATTTGTTTTATTAACTTAAACGTAAACATCCATGCGTACTGATTATTCAACTAAAACAGCTGTGCCATACTTGGTTTATCGACCTAAATCAGTGCGGAGATCATCATGACCAGCCAGTTCCGACAAGAAGAAGACCTGTTAGGTTGCATGCAGGTAGATAACCAACATTACTATGGTATTCATACCTTGCGGGCGGTAGACAATTTCCAAATTAGCCAGCAACGGATCAGCGACGTACCTGCCTTTATCTGCGGTTTATTACACACCAAAAAAGCCGCTGCATTAGCGAATCGTGCGCTTGGTACGTTAGATGCCCATAAAGCCGACATGATCATAACGGCTTGTGATCTGATGTTATCGACCGAGCGCTGCTTCGATCAGTTTCCGATCGATCTGTTTCAAGGCGGTGCCGGCACCTCCGTCAACATGAACGTCAACGAAGTGATCGCCAATCTGGCGCTGGAGTTACAAGGTCAGCCGAAAGGCGCTTATGAGATCTTAAATCCGAACGACGATGTGAATCGCTGCCAATCGACTAATGATATCTACCCGACCGCGTTTCGGGTGGCGTTATATGAAAGTACCTTCGGATTGTTAAAACAGCTGAAAAAACTAATCAAAGCTTTTGATGATAAAGCCATCAGTTTTAATGACGTGCTGAAGATGGGGCGCACCCAATTGCAAGATGCCGTGCCCATGACACTCGGGCAGGAATTTCATGCATTTGCGGTAACATTACGCGAAGAAATCAAAAGCATTGGCCGTTGTCAGGAACTGTTGCTGGAAGTGAACTTAGGCGCCACCGCCATTGGCACCGGCATGAACACACCGCCGGATTACTCTGCACTGGCGATCCGCTATCTGGCGGAAATCACCGGCCATAGCTATGTGCCGGCCGAAGATCTGATCGAAGCAACCTCCGACTGTGGTGCGTATCTGATCCTGCACAGTGCCTATCAACGATTGGCGATGAAACTGTCGAAGATCTGTAACGATTTGCGTCTGCTCAGTTCTGGCCCGCGCGCTGGCTTACATGAAATCAATCTGCCACAACGGCAGGCCGGCTCTTCTATCATGCCGGCGAAGGTCAACCCAGTGATCCCTGAAGTGGTCAATCAGGTTTGTTTTAAGGTGATTGGTAATGATGTTACTGTCACCATGGCCGCCGAAGCGGGCCAGTTACAGCTCAACGTAATGGAACCGGTGAT
>CAIZDF010000384.1 GCA_903931645.1 uncultured Tolumonas sp. | reverse complement strand
ATTGTTTAAATCAGACTCACCATTCACAGTTACCTCGGCTGCGCCTGCCTGACTTTGCAAAGAAACAGTGATTTTTTTATTGCTATCCGATGAGGATGTAGACGAACTGGATGATGAACTATCTGTTGTGGTTGTAGTGGCTGCGGTCGTTTTCTCAGACTTAGCAGCGTCCTGTTCTGCCTTGATAGTACTCATTTTTTTATCATGTATTTCTTGAGCCAGCCGCAATGATTCCTTCATGTCTGCGATGGCCTGGTTATCGTGAACTTTTTGTGCCTGAGCAAGTTTATCTTCTAATTCTGCAACTTGGGTCTGATATCTACGGTTCTCAATGGCAACATTGTTGTTATCCATCTGATCCAGTTCATCTTTAAGACTATTTAGTGTAGATCGGACAGAGGAATTCAAACTATCCATTTGAGATTTAGCAGAGGCAATGGCTGAGCGTAAACCAGATAAGTTTTGATCGCCCAATTCTTTATATTTTGAAAGCGCATGTTCGGCTTGATTTATTAATGTTTCAGATGGTTTTTCAGATAAAGCTATATTCAGATCGCAGAAGATGCGGGTGTTATTCATAAGCGATTGATAATCAGTGATAAAAAACGAGTGGAAGATGAGGTTTATCACATCCAGACGTTGAACAACTACATTAGCCGCTTGCGGGGTTGGATGGCTCGATTTCATGGCGTTGGAACTGCGTATCTGAAAAATTATTTAGCGTGGTTCCGAGTAAAAGAGCAACGGCGCAATGATGCAAAATCGTGGTTATTTGGCGGAATGAAAGTATTCGCCAACACGTAAAGGGAAAAGCGCCAATTTCTGCTATTCCCTATGAAAATAATGTCGTCATCCAATTGACAACCTTGGGCTAATCTTAAAGCTATTTTCTGTGAGAAAAAGCACGATTTTGACAATACATTATTGTGAAAAGTGGAATAATCCATCGAGCGCGTTGGTCGTTGCGAAAACGAGAATAAAAAAAAGCCAGCACTGCAACCACAGTGCTGGCTTTTGCGAACCGATTATCGGATGTCGAATTTACCAATCACATGATTCAAATGTGCCGCCTGAGTAGTTAATTCATGCGATGCGGTTGAACACTCCCCTGCACCAGCACTATTTTGGTGTGTGATTTCATCAATTTGGTTGATACCTAAACTTATTTGTTCGATACCAGAGGCTTGTTCGCTCGATGCCGATGCAATGTCTGCCACCAAAGCAGATACTTCAATTGCACCTGAAACGATATCTTTTAAAGCATGTGCGGTTTTTTCCGCCAGCTCCATACCTGTGATGGTTCGTTGCGAAGAGTCTGATATTAACGATGCCGTGCGTTTTGCCGCCTCAGCACTGCGAGCCGCTAAGTTTCTCACTTCGTCAGCCACCACAGCAAACCCTCGCCCATGCTGCCCTGCACGTGCCGCTTCAATCGCCGCATTAAGCGCCAGCAAATTGGTTTGTGTTGCGATATCATTGATAGCTCGAATAATATTCGTAATATCTTGCCCAGATTGATTAATCGCTTGCATCGCAACCATCAACTCTTCCATTAACTGATTACCACCTTGAGCCGACTTCTCTGACTCATGCGAGAGATCGTTGGCGCGGTGTGCATTTTCAGAACTTTGTCGAGTTTGTGCTGCAATCTGGGTGATGGTGGCGCTGATCTCAGTAATTGCCGATGCTGAATCTGTGGCACCAGTGGCTAAATTTTGACTTAACCCAGACACCTGTTCGGCGTTACTGTTGATGAGTGAT
>CAIZDF010000383.1 GCA_903931645.1 uncultured Tolumonas sp. | reverse complement strand
TAAAAGGTGAATCGATGAGAAAAATAGCGGATTGCGATCAGTTAGGGTAAAACTATAGGCGAGAAACAGAAGTGATCGGATTATCCCGAAACAAGTGATCGCAATCGCCGAAATACGCATTGTTACGACATGTATGAATGTGATAAGGAAAAAGAAGGTTGTTATGTCTAATAAGCAGCGAATTAAGTGTGAGTGTTGTGGTGCTAAGATTCCATCTGGAATTGCCGCATGTCCTAGATGTGAACAACCGTTTCTAAAGCCGTTAAAGCTATCTAAGCCACAAGCCATTGTAGTTATAAGCATTGTTGTGTTGTGTGTTATGTTCGCCCTTTGGATACCTGCGTGAGCCTATAAAACACCAATTATACAACTTGCAAGCGTGGGTTCCCCTCCTGATGCCCGTTTCGGTCATATTCCGTATTAGTACGGGATAGCCGTCAATAATGACTACCATATCCCTCCCAATGAGGTGATCAAAGCCACACTGCTAACGTATTGCCGATTTTTTACACTCCATAGCGTATTTTCTGCCGTGATGCGGCTATTCTGCGCGATCAAAACATTAATATAACTGACTGTACCGGCCCAGTATTCGTTGAAGGCTATTTGCTCCGCCCGACTGGCAGCCAGGAAAGCCCGCTGCTGTTGTTCCGCTTCCTGCGCTAATAATCGTTGAGAAACCAGATCATCTTCTACTGCCTGAAATGCGGCCAATACGGTGGAACGATAACCAGCAACGCTGGCATCGTAATTGGCAATCGCAGCGTCTTTTTGTGCCTTACGCAGTCCTCCATCAAAAAGGGTCAATGCTGCCTGCGGGCCAATCGACCAGATTCGATTTGGCAAGGTTGCCCACTGACTAAAATCATTGCTGTGGTAACCCCCACTGGCAGAGAGCGTTAGCGTTGGGAAAAATGCCGCTTCGGCTACTCCGATCTGCGCGTTGGCCGCTGCGACGGTACGTTCAGCACTGGCAATATCAGGACGGCGTTCCAGTAGCTGTGACGGAATACCTGCCGGAATTACCGGCAAATAAGGCTGCTGGTGGCGGCTACTAAGAGAAAGTTCTGCCGGCGTTTCACCCATGCTGGTCGCGATAGCGTGTTCCAGCTGTGCTCTGGTTAGCCGTTTATCTGTCAGCTGTGCTTGTGCACTTTCGACGGCACTTTCCGCCTGAGCCACATTGGCATCGGAGATAATTCCGGCGGCAAACTGATTCCGGGTCAGCGTTAAGGTTTGCTCTAAAAGCTTCAGGCTTTGTTGTAACTGGTTGATTTGCTGGTCAGCAACAACCAACTGTAGATAAGCGCTGGCCAATTGAGCCTGACTACTGAGTTTAATCGCCGCGAGTTGTGCTGCGCTGGCTTGCTGTTTCGCTTGATCAGTTTCAATTGTTTTTCGGATGCTACCCCAGAGATCAATTTCCCAGCTAGCATTGAGATTACTCAGATAGACCGTATTGGCTGCAGTACCCGGCGATGAAACAGCGCGGCTTCGAGATGCTGAAGCAGAAAGTGACGGATATAAACCCGCATCGGCCTCTTTCAGTACAGCCTGCGCACTCCGGTATTGTGCTTCTGCCTGAGCGATGGTTGGACTTTGCCGGTTTAACGTCTCCATCAGCTGGTCAAGTTGCGGATCTTGATAGATATGCCACCACGCCCCGCGCGGATATTCATCCTTCGGTTGGGCAACCTTCCAACGGCCATCTTCTTTAAAGCTGGTAGGCAGTTTAAGTGTAGGTTTGGCGTAATCAGGCCCCACCGTGCAGCCACTCACTAGCACCCCCAGCAACAGGCTAACAGCCAAATGTTTATTCATCTGTTTCTATCCTCATGCTGTCTGCTTCCGGCTGCGATTTTTTCTGCCGTCTTAGACCCCATTGCCGGAGTCGGTCCAGATACAGATAAACAATCGGGGTCGTATAAAGTGTCAGTAACTGGCTGAAAATCAGACCACCAACAATTGAAATACCGAGTGGAATACGCATCTCTGCGCCATTGCCATGCCCTAAGGCTAATGGCAATGCACCAAACAACGCGGCCAGCGTAGTCATCATGATGGGGCGAAAGCGCAACAGGCATGCCTGATAAATAGCCTGTTCCGCCGATAGATTTTGTTCCCGTTCCGCATTGAGCGCAAAATCGATCATCATGATGGCATTTTTCTTCACAATACCGATCAGAAGCAGAATGCCAATCAACCCGATAATGTTCAGCTCATTACCACTGATGATCAGTGCCAGCAATGCTCCAACACCGGCTGATGGCAATGTAGATAAGATCGTGATCGGATGAACCACACTTTCGTATAACATACCCAGAACGATATACACTGCGATTAATGCCGCCAGGATCAACAAAGGTTGATTATCCAGCGAAGACTGAAATAGCTTTGCATTCCCCTGAAAACTGCCATGAATGGTGTCAGGCATGCCGATATTGCGCAGTGTTTTTTCAATAGCAGCAGTCGCATCAGACAACGAACTGCCCGGTAATAAGTTAAAAGAGAGTGTTGTTGCCGCAAATTGTCCCTGATGATTAACTGACAAAGCTGTATTGGTCGGCTCCCAATGAGCAATTGCGGATAACGGTATGGCTTGACCTGCAGATGTCTGGATAAAAATATTTTCTAACGCTGCCGGGCTCTGCCAAAACGCCGGTGCAACTTCCATCACCACATGATACTGATTAAGCGGGTTATAGATGGTGGAAACCTGCCGTTGTCCAAATGCATCATATAAAATGGCATCCACTTGCTGCTGTGTAATATTCAGCCGCGCCATGGTATCTCGGTCGAATACCAGCGATGTCTGTAACCCCTTCACTTCCTGATCGGTATTTACATCCGCCAGCATCGGCAATTTCATGATGGCCTGCTGGGCTTTAATAGTCCAGGAACGAAGTTCGCTCAGATCATCGCCCTGCAACGTGTATTGATATTGCGCACTGCTGGAACGCCCACCCATGCGAATATCCTGCACAGCCTGCAAATACAACGTGGCACCCGGTTCACCCGACAGCCTCTTCCGCAAACGCGCAATGACCTGATCGGCACTTTCCGTCCGCTGCGGCAACGGTTTCAGGCTGATAAACATATTGGCCGTATTTCTTTGCCCACCACCGGTGAAACCAATCACTTTATCCACCGCAGGATCCTGACTGACCGTATTGATAAAATACTGCAGTTTGACCTGCATTGCCTGAAACGAGATGCTCTGATCGGCGCGGATCGTGCCATTGAGACTGCCGGTGTCCTGTTGCGGGAAAAAGCCTTTCGGTACAGTAATATACAGCGCAATATTCAACGTCACCGTTATTGCCAGCAATAGCAGCATGAAACGCGAATGCCGCAAGGCCCAACCCAAAGACTTGCTATAGCCAGATTGCAGGCTGGTAAAAACTCGCTCACAGCCATTTAACAAGCGGTTGTGTTGTAGTGCAGATGACGGCTTCAGATGACGGGCACACAACATGGGGGCAGTTGTAACCGAAACCAGCAATGACACCAGAATCGATACCGACAAGGTAATGGCAAATTCGCGAAACAAACGCCCGATGATGCCGCCCATCAACAGGATCGGAATAAATACTGCGATCAGCGACAAACTCATCGACAGTACGGTAAACATCACTTCCTTAACGCCTTTTATCGCAGCGTCCAGTGGTTTGAAACCCTGTTCGATATAACGCGATACGTTTTCCAACACCACGATTGTGTCATCGACCACAAATCCGGTCGCAATGGTCAGTGCCATCAGACTCAGATTATTCAGAGAAAAGTCGAGCAGATACATCACAGCAAAAGTGCCAATCAAAGACACCGGAACCGTCACCGCGGGGATCAGTGTGGCACGACCACTGCGCAGGAACAGGTAAACCACCAGAATAACCAGACTCACTGAAAGCACCAGCGAGCGTTCTACCTCGTTGAGTGAAGCTCGGATAGTCGGGCTACGACTCATCACCACCTGCAATTTGATGGCGGCGGGAATAGACGCTTGCAAAGCAGGCAGCAGTGCATTGATGCGGTTTTCCGTTTCAATGATGTTGGCACCCGGTTGCCGAAACAATATAACCATGACAGCAGGCTGTTTACCAACCAGACCGGCATTGCGCAGATCGACAGATGAATCGGTGACCTGTGCAATATCAGCCATGCTGATTGCCGCGCCATTTTTGTAGCTGACAATCAGCGGCATATACTCCTTGGCTGTTTTCGCCTGATCGTTCGCCTGTATCTGCCAATGATCACGGCTGCTCTCAACCAAACCTTTCGGTCGATTTGCATTCGTTGTGGTAATGACACTGCGTACCGTTTCCAGACTCACACCATAATGATTCAGCTGCAACGGATTAAGTTCTACCCGTACTGCTGGCTGCGCACCACCACCAATATTGACATCACCGATGCCGTCAACCTGCGCCAGTTTCTGGCTTAGAATCGAATCGGCCGCATCATACATCTCGCCCCGAGAGAGCGTATCGGAGGTCAGCGCCAGGATCATGATCGGAGCATCAGCCGGATTGACCTTGCGGTAAGTCGGATTGGAAGGCATGGTTGGCAACATGGACCGCGCGGCATTAATAGCGGCCTGAACATCACGGGCAGCGCCGTTAATATCGCGCTGCAAATCAAATTGCAATATGACCCGAGTCGAACCAAGCGAACTCGACGACGTAATTTCACTGACACCCGCAATTCGACCTAATGCACGTTCAAGCGGCGTTGCCACCGTTGCAGCCATGGTTTCCGGGCTAGCTCCGGGTAAACGAGCAGACACTGAAACGGTTGGAAAATCGACCTGAGGCAGCGGCGAAACTGGCAACAGATAAAATGCCAATCCACCGGATAATAAAATTGCCAACGTTAATAATGTCGTCGCAACAGGACGACGAATAAACAGCGCAGCGAAATTCATGACTGCGCCTCTTGTTCCAATGAAACCGACTGCTTATACCCCAGCCGACGGGCTAGCCGATCAAAGGCAAGGTAGATGACCGGGGTGGTAAATAGCGTCAAAGCCTGGCTAAAAATAAGTCCACCGACCATGGTAATGCCCAGAGGGTGACGCAGTTCCGACCCCATGCCACTCCCCAACATCAAAGGCAACGCCCCCAGCAATGCTGACATCGTGGTCATAATGATTGGCCGAAAACGGAGCAGACAGGCCTGATAGATGGCATCTCGCGGCGTCATATGCTGCTCACGTTCTGCTTCCAGCGCAAAATCGATCATCATGATCGCATTTTTTTTCACAATACCAATCAGCAGGATGATGCCAATGATAGCCAATACATTCAGATCGGTACCGGAAAGCATCAGAGCCAATAAGGCACCGATACCGGCTGAAGGTAATGTCGACAGAATGGTGACGGGATGAATATAACTCTCATACAACACGCCCAACACGATATACATCGTGATGACCGCAGCCAGAACCAGCCAGAGTGAATTACTCAGTGAAGCCTGAAATGCCAGCGCAGCCCCCTGAAAACGCGTATTGATATTGGCTGGCAGGGTAATCTGTTGTTCCATCTGGTTAATGGCATCCACTGCCTTCCCCAACGCGACCCCAGAGGCCAGATTGAACGATATGGTGGCCGTCGGAAACTGCCCGAGATGGTTAATCGTCAGCGGGCTGTTCCGCGTTTCTATCGAGGCAACGGTATCCAGAGACACCGGTGTTCCCGATGCGGTTGGAACGTAAATCTCTTTCAGTGCCAGCGGGTTTTGCTGATGGTCAGGATCAACTTCAAGCACCACGCGATACTGGTTCGTCTGGGTAAAAATCGTCGAAATCAGTCGCTGCCCGAAAGCATCGTATAACGCATTATCAATCGCCGATATTGAAATCCCCAAACGAGATGCAGTATCACGGTTGATACTGACATAAGCCTGCAGCCCTTTATCCTGCAGATCAGAAGCCACATCCGCTAATTCCGGCAGTAATCGCAGTTTATCTACCAATACAGCAGTCCAGAGCGTCAATTCATCCGCATTGTTGTCCTGCAACGTGAACTGATACTGAGTGCGGCTCAACCGGGAATCGATGCTCAGATCCTGTACCGGTTGCAGATAGAGTGTTGTTTCCGGTGCGGCCTTGGCTAAGTTCTGCAAGCGGGTTAACACTGTACTGATATTATCCCGTAACTCTTTAGGTTTGAGCGTGATCTGTAAGCGACCGTTATTGAGTGATGCGTTGTTCCCATCAACGCCGATAAACGCTATCAAACTTTCAATCGCTGGGTCCTGTAATAGCAGACCGGCCAGTTTTTCCTGCTGCCGCGCCATTTCACCAAAAGATATCGATTGCCGGGCTTCACTGATCCCCTGAATGGCGCCGGTATCCTGCAAAGGGAAAAAACCTTTTGGCACAATCAGATACAACACTGCTGTCAGAACCAGAGTACCTCCGGCTATCAGCAACAACAGCCCCTGCCGTTCCAGAACCCAACGTAGCCATTGTGCATAGCCGGCAATGATACGATCAATAAATTGCCCACTCTTGTGATAAAAACGGCTTTGCTTTTCTTCTGGAATATATTTGAGTAATCGCGCGCACATCATCGGCGTCAGCGTCAAAGAAATGAACGCTGATAACAGGATTGATACTGCCAGCGTGATCGCAAATTCGCGGAACAGCCGGCCCACAACATCCCCCATGAATAACAAAGGGATCAGCACGGCAATCAACGAGAAGGTCAGCGAAATAATGGTAAAACCGATTTGCCTTGAACCTTTTAGTGCCGCGGCAAAGGGCTGTTCGCCTTCTTCAATGTAACGGGAAATATTTTCAATCATCACAATGGCGTCATCGACCACGAAACCAGTTGCAATGGTCAACGCCATCAGAGTCAAGTTATTGATTGAAAAACCAATCAGATACATGACAAAGAAAGTACCAATCAGGGATAGCGGAACGGCTACAGCAGGAATAATGGTCGCAGCCAGATTACGCAAAAACAGGAAAATCACCATGACCACCAGAGCCACTGACATCATCAGTTCAAATTCAACATCCTGAACAGAGGAACGGATAGTGACGGTGCGGTCACTCATGATCTTTACATCGACCGAACCGGGTAGATCATGCATCAGCTGCGGCAATAATGCCTTGATACGATCACTGACCTGGATCACGTTAGCCCCCGGCTGACGCTGAATATTCAAAATGATCGCAGGTGTTGAACCAGCCCAGGCTGATAACCGAATATTTTCAGCCGAATCCACCACAGCAGCCACATCCGACAGACGGATAGGAGCACCCGAACGATAAGACAGGATCAAATTCCGGTACTCATCTGCCGATTTGAGCTGATCATTTCCATCAATTGTCGAAGCCTGTTTTTTCCCATCAAAGCTGCCTTTAGCCTGATTCACATTGGCACTACTGATGGCGGTTCGGACATCCTCCAGCGTCATTCCTTTCGCCGCAAGGACCTTAGGATTGATCTGAATACGTACAGCGGGCCGCTGACCACCACTGATACTGACCAGACCGACATCCGGTACCTGTGAAATTTTCTGGGCCATGCGGGTATCAACCATATCCTCCAGCTTGGTCATCGGCATGGTCGCAGAGGTCACTGCAATCGTCATGATCGGTGTGTCAGCCGGATTCACTTTGTTATATACAGGCGGATTAGGCAGATCGGTGGGTAACAGATTACTGGCGGCATTAATGGCAGCCTGAACCTCTTGTTCAGCCACATCCAGACTCAGCTCCAGACTGAATTGCAACGTGATCACCGATGCGCCCCCAGAACTGGAAGACGACATCTGTGATAACCCCGGCATCTGGCCAAATTGACGTTCCAGTGGTGCAGTGATGGATGAGGTGATCACTTCGGGACTGGCACCGGGATAAAGTGTCACCACCTGAATGGTGGGATAATCAATTTCAGGCAGTGCCGAAACCGGTAGCGACTGCCAGGCTGTCAACCCAGCCAACAGGATCGCCAGCATTAGTAACGTTGTGGCAACCGGGCGTTGTATGAACAGACGGGAAGGATTCATAGCGTCTCTCTTCTTTACTCTACATTAGATGGAGCACGCTGACCGGCTCCGCCCTTACTCCTGCCTGACTGACTCGATTTGCCGTCGCCGCCTGTTTTACCCTGCTCCCCTCGGACAACAACCTTGCTGCCATTGCGTAACCGATCCAAACCATCGACAACTACTTGTTGTTCGGGTTGCACCCCATTTTCAACGATAATCCGATCACCATAGCCGGCCCCGACGGTGACTGGTGTCATGCTGATCGAATTATCAGTATTAAGCAGATAAACATAGCTGCCCTGTCGGGCGGTTTGAACAGCGATATCTGGCACTGTTACCGCATTTTTCCGCGTAGTGAGCAATAGACGAATATTCACAAATTGATTGGGAAATAGCTGCTGATCATCATTGGCAAACTGCGCCTTCAGGCTGACTGTTCCAGTGCTGACGTTCAACTGGTTGTCGATAGCCAACAGATGTCCGCTTGCCAGTCGAGTGTGATAATCACGATCCCAGGCCTCGACAACCAATTGCGGGTTCTGCCGGGTAGACTGCAACAACTGGCTCAGATTAGTTTCCGGAATACTGAAAAGTACGTTGATTGGTTGTATTTGTGTAATAGTGACCAAACCGGATGCATCACTACTATGAACAATATTGCCAGGGTCAACCTGACGCAGCCCTACCTGCCCGCTGACAGGCGATGTGATCCGGCTATAACTCAGCTGGAGTTGCGCATTCTCCACCAGCCCCTGATCCAACTTCACCGTGCCCCGGTATTGATTAACTAAGGCTTCTTGTGTATCCACCTGCTGTTTGGCCACCGAATTTTGCGCCCACAACCGACGGTAACGCGCCAGATCAATTTCCGCATTACGCAGTAAGGCCTGATCACGCATCCATTGCCCTTGCGTTTGCGTCAGAGCAGCCTGATACGGACGAGGATCCAGTTCCGCCAGCAATTGCCCTTGTTTTACTGCCTGACCTTCTTCGAAATGAATTTTGTTTAGCTGACCATCTACCCGGCTGTGCAGGGTCACAGTATACGTGGAATTCACCGTTCCTAATGCCGACAGCAGAATAGGGACATCCTGTTTCTCTGCCTTAGCGACAGAAACGGAAACGGGAGGGCTTCGCCGGGGAGCTGCATTCGTCGACTGGCCTGCCTGTCTGAAATAGAGCCAGCCACCGACTCCGGCCACGATGACCAGTAAACCAATATATATTTTTAATTTGGAAGATGGCACTTGGGTTGGTATTTCAGACATGACTGGCGTCCCAAAGAGTTTTTAATTATTTTTCTGTCTATAAAAGAACACCCCGGATTTCCTCTCGACAATCCGGGGTGTTATACCGTTTTACATTGGCGGTGTGACTTCTAAATATTGGCCATTAATATCTCGGCGATAATAATGCCCCTCTCTCAGGTAATAACGAAACCCTTTGATGTCAATCACCGTCATCGGCGCATTTCCAACTGGTCGATTTACAATGACAGGCGGATTTGTAATAACTGGAGGATTATTGATCACCGTGACATTGGTCGGTGCAGCAACTTGTTCATAACGATCGCCATGCATCATGTACCAGAGATTATCGAGCAAAAAATAGGTCGCACCGGCAACAATGACCGTTTTGTATCCCGGTGGCATAACACGATAATAATGAGGATGTTCATGGTAATAGAAACGATCCGCATACGCAGGCGATGACAAAAAAGCCAACAGAGAAGTACTGGCGACCAATATTGCAATATGACGAAATTTCATATTGTCCTCCATTCATACTCATACTTTTTCATACTCGTAATAGAGTAAGTCTAGACTCGAAACTTCTCAGAACTATGTGAAATTGTGACAAATCTTGTCAGAACCCGATATTAACCCGGCCAACGTTGACCAACGTCTGCATGACGATACCAAGCCATCAGCGCCTTATGTTTTTCATCGTCTGCCGCAGGAGCCCAAGATGCAAAATCTTCCTCTTTAAACGGCATATATGGGCCATGCTTAACTTCGAAAATCACAGCGCCAGTATCCAGTGACAACACGGCATGCCAGCCACTAATAGGTGTTTCAATGAGAGACTCCCCCTCACCCAGCACTGCACGTTGGATCACCATGCCGCTATCATCAAAGTTAAGCACGACAAACCGGCCACGCAACGATGTCAGCAACTCCCACGTCTGGGTATGTCGATGAGGACGGATATAGGTTTCCGGCTCCATAGCAATTGCTAAGCGTTGGATCGGATCAGCCAATTCCTGATGAACATTGTGATTCATGCGCTTGCGTGGAGATTGCTGTGCCTCAGCACTTAAAGCAGAAAGACGGTCAAAACTCAGCTTATTCATTTTCAATTCCAGATTACACACAGGACTCAACGCTAATACCAATACCCAAAACAGTCAAATTTACGACCAGCAGCGGATCCCATAATTTTGGAAAAAATCCTTCTGCAGCAGGATGTCCGGGGAAAACAGATCTCGTTTGGGTATTATTTTGTCGCCATTACGGATGAAGGTAAATTCCATATACTCCGCATCGCCTGTTTTGATGTTTTTGAACACAGGAAAGAAGCTGATTTTCATCGTTTTCAGATTATTCACCGTATCAAAATCAAGCCGTGCATAGGAGTTGTTGATACTCTCTGGGGCCGCACAGCGCTGTATCAAATCGAACAGTGAACCACCTACAGCCACATTGATGTATTTCGCAAAATAAACAGCCCGGTGCAAAGCAAATAATTTTTGTTTCTTCTGATAAATATTCAGTCTGTTATTCTGATAAATCGTATTCGGATTAATCTTCATGTTTTTTATATTGGATAACACATACTTATCAAAGTGCCCTTCACCATAACAAACAGATTCGTTATTACACCATAAGTCGCGCAGCAACATTTTCTCTTCCGACGATGCCGGCAATGTGATCTGATATAAATCAACGGCTCGATCATCCTCATCAAAATCAGCTTGAACAAATGGCATCCACATCAGAAGCAGACAACAGAAAAAACGTAGATTGCGCATGCTTGTACCTACAAGGATTCAATGTCAAATGACTGACACCTACAGCAAATATCAAACCAGCATTTGTTAGAATTTGTAAACCAATCTTCTGGTTAACCCTGTCAATAATTATGAACTATGATGATAAAAAGCATTAATAATTGTCGTGGCAACCAAATATGGACACTGTCTATCATAATCAACCGATTTCCTCTTCTACATTTGCCATAGAAACACGTCAGTTGACCCGTCGCTTTAATGTTTTCACAGCAGTAGATCAGATTGATCTCTGTGTACCCTACGGTGGTATTTTTGGCCTTTTAGGACCAAACGGCGCAGGGAAAAGCACACTCATAAAAATGCTGACCACCCTACTGAAACCTTCGGAAGGTACCGCCTATGTTGCTGGTTTCAGTATTGTCGATAATCCGGCAGAGGTGCGCAGAAAGATCGGCTATGTTCCCCAGTTATTATCGGCGGATGGTGCATTAACCGGGTTTGAGAACCTAACATTGTCTGCCAGTCTCTATGGCATTCCAGCAGCAGAGAAAAAATCGAGAATAACTGAAGCTTTAAATTATATGGGGCTCTCTGAACATGCCGACCAGTTAGTGAAACAATACTCCGGCGGCATGATACGACGATTGGAAATTGCACAAGCCATGCTGCATCGCCCATCAATTCTGTTTCTCGATGAACCCACCATAGGCCTAGATCCCATGGCCTGTTTAACTGTGTGGGAGCGCCTGCAAGACCTAAATAAGGATTACGGCATGACCATCCTAATGACGACACATT
>CAIZDF010000382.1 GCA_903931645.1 uncultured Tolumonas sp. | reverse complement strand
TTCATGCTAATTGGCAAGATTACCGTAGATTCTTGTACGTTGTCAGCATTTTCGTTGGAAAAACAGCAAAAAATGACCAATGGCGTATCCGCGACAAAAACAACCATGCTGCAACAGTAACTTTGTAAAAAGAGTCGGTTTATTGATGCACCTGACTAGCAAGCGCGGTAGAATATAACAATACCCTAACATGACGCCATGAGTCAGGAGACACTTAATAATGCTGAAGCGTGATATGAACATCGCCGATTATGATCCGGAGCTGTGGGCTTCAATTGTGGAGGAAACACAGCGTCAGGAAGAGCATATCGAGCTGATTGCTTCTGAAAACTACACCAGCCCACGTGTAATGCAAGCACAGGGATCACAGTTAACCAATAAATATGCTGAAGGTTATCCTGGTAAGCGTTACTACGGTGGTTGTGAGTTTGTTGATAAGACAGAAACCCTGGCCATTGAACGCGCTAAGACGCTGTTTGGCGCTGTTTACGCGAACGTACAGCCACATTCTGGTTCGCAAGCAAACGCTGCTGTTTATATGGCACTGCTGAAACCAGGTGATACCGTATTAGGTATGAATCTGGCACACGGTGGTCACCTGACTCACGGTTCACCAGTTAACTTCTCCGGTAAACTGTACAACATCATTCCTTACGGTATCGATGCGACCGGTAAAATCGACTACGTCGAACTGGAACGTCTGGCACTGGAACATAAACCAAAAATGGTACTGGGTGGCTTCTCTGCTTACTCTGGTGTTGTTGATTGGGCAAAAATGCGTGAAATCGCTGACAAAGTAGGTGCTTACCTGTTTGTTGATATGGCGCACGTTGCTGGTCTGGTGGCTGCTGGTGTTTATCCAAACCCAGTTCCACATGCTCATGTTGTCACTTCAACTACCCATAAGACACTGGCTGGCCCACGTGGTGGTTTGATCCTGTCTTCTGTGAATGATGAAGATCTGCACAAGAAACTGAATTCTGCTGTGTTCCCTGGTTCACAGGGCGGCCCGCTGATGCATGTTATTGCTGGTAAAGCGGTAGCATTCAAAGAAGCGATGGAACCAGAATTCAAAGCTTACCAACAGCAAGTAGTGAAAAACTCGAAAGCGATGGTAGAAGTATTCCTGGCACGTGGTTACAAGATCGTGTCTGGCGGTACTGAAAACCACCTGTTCCTGGTTGATTTCACTGATCGTGAACTGACTGGTAAAGAAGCGGATGCAGCACTGGGTCTGGCCAACATTACTGTGAACAAAAACGCAGTACCAAACGACCCACGTTCACCATTCGTCACCTCTGGTATCCGTATTGGTTCACCATCTATCACTCGTCGTGGCTTTAAAGAAGCGGAAGCGAAAGAGCTGGCTGGCTGGATCTGTGACGTGCTGGACAAACCAACTGACGAAGCGGTAATTGCGGCTACCCGCGCGAAAGTGCTGGATATCTGTAAACGCTTGCCAGTATACGCATAATCAATATTTGCGTATGTTGAAAACAGTCGGCCATGTGCCGGCTGTTTTTTTATGGGCTTTCTACATCAGAAGCTATATCCGTAGGGTATTGATCCTGATGTCGCTGATAAATATATTCTTGTAATTTTTCATGCACATTAGAATCCAGCGTTAATCGAATGGCCCATTCCTGAGATTTATTTTTCCGCTTTTTACTTCTGACAATGACTCCGGTTAGTGGAATGGAAATGCCGAAACCGGAAAGTATCCCATCAAAACGTTCTCCCAAATGCAACGTCAGCATATGATCTCGAATGAGTAACCCGCTGACCGAGATATTGATAATCTCAAACGGCAATTTTTCACCGTTGTTATTTAGTAGTTCTAAATCGGCTGGATTGTCTAATCGCCAAAGCCGTTGTCCGGCAGTGGCATGTTCGTATATATCGGGAATGCCAAAACGCGGTGTAATTACATCAGGCATGTCATGGGCAAGATAGAGCGGAAAACGCAGATTGTGTTGTTCAAATTTCGCTTCAATAAATAAGCTGTCAGCTTTATTTAATAAGGTAATCAGCTGGCTGTTATTTAATTCTATTTGATAGTTATCATCTGGCCGATTTGTATTTGCCGGTTCAGGAAAATTAAGCAGCATATTTAGCTCTTGATCTGAAAGATGATTATTTTTTTTCATCTGAATTCGACCCTGACTATTCCCGCTGTGTCATTTGTACAAATACTAAACAGTTTGTCTATCTATGTCATGTGGTAAAGACATATTGTTTATTGCTGAAAATATTGGCCTTTGCGGGATCTCTGATAGACTGACAAAATCGACAGATTTCAGGATTTAGCATAGATGCATTGTCCATTTTGTAATGCCGATGATACGAAAGTCATTGACTCACGCCTTGTGGCGGATGGGCATCAGGTGCGTCGTCGTCGAGAATGTTTGGTGTGTCACGAACGCTTTACCACCTTTGAAATGGCAGAATTAGTGATGCCGCGGGTGATCAAAAGTAATGGTGTTCGTGAACCATTTAATGAAGATAAATTGCGTAACGGTATTCAACGCGCGTTGGAAAAACGCCCAGTAAGCACTGAATTGATTGAACAAAGTATTAATCGGATCAAATCGAATCTGCGGGCGACCGGTGAACGGGAAATCATGACCAAGATCATTGGTAATCTGGTGATGGAAGAATTAAAGCAGCTGGATAAAGTGGCTTACATCCGTTTTGCATCCGTGTATCGCAGTTTTGAAGATATCCGTGAATTTGGTGAAGAGATCGCACGCCTGGAGAAATAAGTGTTTTCTGCCGAAGATCATCGCTATATGAGCCGCGCTCTGCAACTCGCAGAGCAAGGGCGCTTTACTACTTCCCCAAACCCGAATGTGGGTTGTGTGATCGTGGCTGATGGCCAGATTGTTGGCGAAGGCTTTCATTTGCGAGCTGGTGAACCCCATGCTGAAGTACATGCACTGCGTATGGCGGGTGAAAAATCCAAAGGCGCTACGGCCTACGTTACTCTTGAGCCTTGTTCACATTTCGGTCGCACACCGCCTTGCGCGGATGCATTAGTGAATGCTGGTATTGCTCGTGTTGTTGCTGCAATGGAAGATCCGAATCCGCAGGTGTCTGGTCGCGGCATGAGTCGGTTAGCGGATGCGGGAGTTACCGTACAGGTTGGTTTGTTGCAAGCGCAGGCGGAAGCGTTAAATCTCGGTTTCATCAAACGCATGCGGCATGGTTTGCCATATGTGCGCCTGAAAATGGCAGCAAGCCTTGATGGTCGCACGGCACTGGCGAATGGGCAAAGTCAGTGGATCACATCACCTGCAGCGCGTGCTGATGTGCAACGTTGGCGGGCGCAGAGCAGCGCGATCCTGACCGGTGCGGATACCGTTTTGGTTGATGATCCGTCGCTGAATGTGCGTTGGGCGCAATTACCGCGGTCTGTCCAAACTGATTATGCTGAAGAGCAACTACGCCAACCCATTCGAGTAGTGATCGATTCACAACAACGCATTACCTCTGAAGCGAAACTGTTTGCCATTGCTGGTGACGTGTGGCTTGCCCGTCAGCAGGCGCAGGGCCAATGGCCTGAGTCGGTGCAGCAATTGATCACACCGTTAGCTGAAAACGAAAAATTAGATTTATCTCATGTACTGCAAACTCTGGCGCAACGCAATATTAATGATATTTGGGTTGAAGCGGGGGCGACGCTCGCAGGTGCCTTGCTTAGTGCTGGTTTGGTTGATGAATTAATTGTTTATCTGGCCCCTAACTTGATGGGAAATCCTGCCCGCGGTTTGGTGAATTTGCCCGAATTTCAACATATGTCGGAAGTGGCTGACTGGCATTGGCAAGATGTACGTAAAGTCGGCGAAGATCTGCGTTTGATCTTGCGTCCGCATAAGGAATAACAATGTTTACCGGAATTATTGAAGCTGTCGGTACGCTGGCGGCATTACAACCGAAAGGTGAAGATGTTTCTGTTCGGGTGAAAAGCGGCAAGCTGGATCTTTCCGATGTGAAACTGGGTGATTCTATTGCTACTAATGGTGTGTGTCTGACGGTTGTTCAATTAACCGGTGATGGTTATATCGCTGATTTGTCGTTAGAAACCTTACAACGTAGTAGTTTTGCACACTATCAGGCCGGACAAAAAGTAAATCTGGAGCGCGCGTTAACACCTGATACTCGTTTAGGTGGGCATCTGGTTTCTGGTCATGTCGATGGTGTTGGTGAAATTGTTTCAGTGCATCAGCTGGGGCGTGCCAAAGAGTATTGGATCAAAGCGCCGGATGAACTGGCCAAATACATTGCCGAAAAAGGTTCGATCACCGTCGATGGCATTAGTCTGACGGTCAACGCGGTCGATGGCGCACGGTTTAAACTGACCATCGTGCCGCACACCAGCGCAGAAACGACGGTGCTCGATTGGCAGACTGGCGTGAAAGTAAATTTAGAAGTGGATGTGATTGCTCGTTATCTGGAACGGTTGTTGCTCGGCGATAAAGCAGCGCAATCATCACAGAGCAATATCACGATGGAAATGTTGGCCAGAAATGGTTTTCTGCGCTAACAGACCGATTTTCTGTGCAAACAGATGAAGGATAAGTCATGGCTATCAGTAAAATTGAAGAAATTATTGACGATTTTCGTCAGGGTAAAATGGTCATTCTGATGGATGACGAAGATCGTGAGAATGAAGGCGACATTCTGATGGCGGCCTCAATGGTGCGCCCAGAAGATATCAATTTCATGGCCAAATATGGTCGTGGGTTGATCTGTCTGACTTTGTCTAAAGCTCGCTGTAAGCAACTCAATCTGCCATTGATGGTGGATAAAAACGAAGCGCAATTCTCAACTAACTTCACTGTCTCTATCGAAGCGGCAGAAGGTGTTACCACTGGTATTTCAGCTGCCGATCGTGCGCGCACTGTGCAGGCTGCAGTAGCTCCAGATGCCAAACCAAGTGATGTTGTACAACCAGGCCATATCTTCCCATTGATGGCACAGGATGGCGGTGTGCTGACCCGTAACGGCCATACAGAAGCGGGTTGTGATCTAGCTCGTCTGGCCGGACTGGAACCGGCTGCGGTGATCGTGGAGATCTTGAATGAAGACGGCACCATGGCGCGCCGTCCGGACTTGGAAAAATTCGCGGCAGAGCATGGCTTGAAACTGGGCACGATTGCGGAACTTATCGAATACCGTAATCAGCATGAAACCACGATCCAGAAGGTATCTCAGTGCCATATGCCAACCGAATATGGTGATTTTGAACTGACGACTTTCCGCGATACCATCGACAATCAGGTCCATTTTGCGCTGAGCAAGCCGCAACAAGATCCAACTAAACCGGTGTTGGTGCGTGTGCATTTGCATGATTACCTCAATGATGTACTCAACAGCCAACGCGGTGATCTGCGTAGCTGGCCGCTTGATAAAGCCATGAGCCGCATCAATGAAGAAGGTGGCATTGTCGTGATCATCGGTCATGAAAATAGTCAGCAAGATCTGTTGGCCCGAATTGATCATTACTCCGCAGTCGATGCGGGTCAGTCTACCGAGATTTGTAAGCCAAAATCGGCTTCTCGTCGGGTTGGCGTTGGTTCGCAGATCCTGAAAGCGATGGGGGTCAAACAGATGCGTCTGTTGAGTTCACCGAAGCGTTACGTGCTTTCCGGCTTTGGTTTAGAAGTCGTGGAATATATCAGCGAATAATTGGTATCACCGTGCATGTTTTGGTCATGCGCCACATGTGCTAGAATTGACAAGTTTTGTGTATTTGACATAACAAATTATAGGATTACCCATGAAAGTGATTGAAGGCGTTATCCCGGCTCCACAAGCCAAAGTAGCGATCGTAGTGTCTCGCTTTAACAGTTTCATTAACGACCGTCTGGTAGAGGGCGCACTGGATACGCTGAAGCGTCAGGGCCAAATCGCTGACGAAAACATCACTTTAGTTAAAGTACCAGGTGCAGTTGAACTGCCACTGGCGGCGAAACGTCTGGCTAAAAGCAAACAATTCGATGGGATTGTTGCGCTGGGTTGTGTGATCCGCGGTGGTACTGCTCACTTTGAATATGTGTCTGGCGAATGTGCTAAAGGTCTGGCGCAGGTTTCACTGGAATCAGAAATTCCGGTGGCATTTGGTGTGTTGACCACAGAAAACATCGAGCAGGCCATTGAGCGCGCTGGCACAAAAGCTGGCAATAAAGGCGTTGAAGCTGCGCTGAGCACTTTAGAAATGATTAATGTCATGAACGCTCTGGGCGCATGATAGGAGAAAGAGATTGAAACCTGCTGAACGCCGTAAGGCGCGCCATCTTGCCCTGCAAGCAATTTATCAGTGGCAACTGGCTAAAGACAACGTGGCTGATATCGTTGAACAGTTCAAATTAGAACAGCCAACGAAAGGTGTTGATATGCCTTATTTTGAGCTGTTGTTGACTGGCGTTGCTACTAATGTCACCAATCTGGATGCGACTTTCTCACCGTTCCTGTCGCGTAAACTCGACGATCTGGATCAGATTGATAAAGGTGTATTGCGTCTGGCTTGTTATGAACTGACCTATTGCAAAGATGTGCCATACAAAGTCGTGATCAACGAAGCGATTGAGTTGGCAAAATCTTTCGCAACCGATGACAGCCATAAATTTGTGAATGGCGTATTAGATAAAGTCGTCAAACAGATGGGCCTGCGTCAGTAATCACTGTTTGCAGTTACCGTTTTATGCGATAAAAAATCCCCGTTTTTTCTACCGAAGGAACGGGGATTTTTGTTAGCCGGAAGGGAAGCATTTCGTGGGTGAATTTGAACTGATCCAACATTATTTTGCTGCTCAGGCCACGGCTCGCGCCGATGTGGAATTAGGCATCGGCGATGACTGTGCACTGCTGAATGTGCCGGCTGGTGAATGTCTGGCGGTCAGTACCGACACGCTGGTCAGTGATGTGCATTTTTTTGCGGATGTTGATCCGGTTGCATTAGGACATAAAGCATTGGCCGTTAATCTATCTGATCTGGCCGCGATGGGTGCCCAACCACGCTGGGTTTCGTTGGCGCTCACGCTGCCGAATACTGATGAACATTGGTTGGCTGGTTTTGCGCAAGGCTTTCATGCTTTGGCGGCACAACATCATGTATCACTCATTGGCGGTGATACTACTCGTGGACCACTTTCCATTACGGTATCTATTAAAGGAACGGTGCCTGCAGCTCAAGCTTTACGGCGTTCAGGTGCCAAAGTCGGCGATCATATTTATGTCAGTGGTCGTTTAGGTGCGGCGGCATTGGCGGTGCAACAACGTTTACATCATTTGTCTATCGATGCAGTGGCTCTACAGCAGTGTCAGCACAAAATGGAATATCCGCAGCCACGTTGCGAGCTTGGGCTGGCTTTGCGTGATATAGCCAGCAGTGCGCTTGATCTGTCGGATGGCCTTGCTGGTGATTTGATGCATATCCTGCGAGCATCGAATGTGGCAGCAAAAATCGAATTAACTGATCTGCCAATTGATCTCGCTGTGAGTCAAAGTGTAACGCCTGAACAAGCGTTGCAACTGGCCTTGGGCGGAGGGGATGATTATGAGTTGTGTTTTACGGTACCAGCCGAACATGAAAATGATATCCAGCTATTAGCGGAAACACTGGATCTGCCATTAACTCGGATTGGCTCTATCATCACCGGTGCACCGGAAATATTCTGGTATCATCACGGCAACTCGGTTGAATTACATATCAATGGTTGGGAGCATTTTCACCATGGCGAAACTGGAAAAACATCATAAGAGCCGTGATGCGTTGGAGCGCTTAAATTGGCGTAACCCGCTGCATTGGCTGGCCACTGGTTTTGGCTCAGGTTTATCGCCATTTGCCCCTGGCACTTTCGGTACGCTCGCTGCAATCCCATTTTATTGGCTGATGAGCTATCTGCCGTTATCTGTTTATATTGCGGTCACCGTTGTGGCTGCAGTCGCCGGCATCTGGATCTGTCAGTCAGCGACCAAAGCGATTGGGCAAGATGATCATGGCTCTATTGTATGGGATGAGTTTGTTGGTTTTTGGATCACCATGATCGCAGCCCCCAAGGGCTTGCTCTGGTTACTGGCTGGTTTCCTGATCTTTCGCTTTTTTGACATCATCAAACCTTGGCCGATCCGTTGGTTAGACCGCTACGTTAAAGGCGGTTTAGGCATCATGGTTGATGATGTGTTGGCGGGTGTGTTCGGGGTGGTGGTGATGCAAGGTTTAGCTTATTGGTTAGCCTGACGGTTCTCTTTCTACAAATAAGAAATAAGGCTGTAAATCTGCAATTTTGATTTACAACCTTATCCACTCATCTGATGACGATTAGTTCTAGTTCTGGCCGGAAGACTTCCAGTAGATGAGTTTGCGTTCCGGGCTAGTGATTGGCGTCACTTTTTGTGGTGCAATGGAACTGTTTGCACCACCATTTTTCTGTACTGCGCCTATAACAACTGGGGTAGGAACTCCATTAACAGGCACAACACCAAAAATTGGAGAAGGAGGCAGGCCTCCACCGACGAAGGTTGCTGATCTACTACCACCACACGAGCCAACTACATTTATAGCACCGGAACCGTTAAATAGGTTGACCCAGTAACCTCGTGCTTCCCCCAAGGTTGTTGTACAACTGCCTGTTGTGGGGGCGATTGGTCGGTTGGTACTGAAAGCAACTAATCCTGATGCAATAACCGATGAAGTAACAGTTTGCTCCCCCTGACCATACTGATTCAGATCCATAAACCAACCTTTTTTAGTTGAACCGAGCACACTGACCGAACTGCAACCGGCGTCTGTGGTGTTATTGTTCATGTTTGTGGTGCTATCGAGGTCGTAAGCCGTGGTTGTTTGCAGGTTGTCAGCATAAACATAAAACCGGTTAGTTACACTGGAATAAGGGTATTGTGAATACAGTGGATGTTCGCGATCACCACTACCGAGAGCTAGATAAACGGTATTTGTGCCTACTGACAGAAGTGCTGGCGGGAACAGAAATTTTCGGCCACTGCCATTTGTATAGGCAACTCTATTTATTACCCAGTCTGTTGTACCGCTGGACTTGAAATCGATTCGGTAAATATTGCCACCGGTGTCAACTGCATAGGCATGGTCGACTACGCCAGCAGTCGTCACAGAAATCAAAGCAATATCAGCAGCCACACTACGTGTGGTTGTGAATGATTGAACCAGTGCGCCTGTATTTGCATCAAGTACATATACACCGGCTCCCTTTTCGGTTGTTGAGCAGCCAGAGGGCGTCACATTATTTGTATCTTCACAATTGCGCGCAGCAGCACTTGCTGCAGCAACGCTACCGCTATCATAGCCACCACCGACAATGACAACGGGGTTGGCATAGCCCAAAATATGTTCTGCCACCTGGGGGGTTGACCAAGTTTGGCCAATACCGCTCATACCTGTTGTGCAACCAGTATCATTCGTTAAATTAGGACAGCCAACTTTCCATTTAAATGCTGGTGCCGTATTTGTTGTCACATCAAACGAATAAATCATTCGGCCGCCACGATGCATAGATGGATAGATCCAAATCTTGGTATTATCTGAATTCTGATAAATTCCAGTTGAACCATCGAAGAAATAGTCTTTTGGTGTGGCTGCCGGTGTTACAGCAGGCATATTGGGGTAGATGACCTGGGGGCTGTTATCCGATAGACGCTGAAGTTTTGAATAGTGTTCCGGTGCGATAAACGACCACAGTTCGTGTCCATCAGTCGAATCTACGGCTCTATACATACCATCATTAGATCCATAATAGACAACTACTTTAGATCCATAGTCGATTGGTAAAGGTCGAGAATGAATGGTGTCGCCATGCAATGAAGGCCGGGTTAGCGTAGATGGTGCGGTGCGACCAGTATATTCAGCATTAACATCTTGTCCCTGTGTGTAATTCACTACTGTTGATGTAAGACCGGAGCTGGTTGTACTAAATGAAGTAAGAGTACCGCCAGCAAGTGGTTGTGTATAGATAGTTCTGTTAACGGCCCAAGTCGGTGTGGTATTGGTTGTGGGCGGGTTGTTGCCTTTACGGATAACTTCCGCTGCACCGCCTTTTTCTACAAAGGGGCCATCTGGTGCATCAGACCATTGGGTTGAGGTAGCACAACTCCCTTTTGGTACAGGGGCTTCGGTAACATTAGACCAGTAAGTACCGGAGTCGGTAGACCAGAAGCTCACCGCGCAATCAGTCGGGAACCCAGTATTATTGTTGATCGCTTGCAGTGATGGTGTAGATGAGTCACCCAGCTCAATAGAACCGCCAACGTTAATCAATTGGTACTGTTTCATATTGCCCATCCAACGTGGGTAGGCACCTGGATCAGGTCTAAACATAGGGATAAAGACCTGGTTTTTTTCTTGTGCACGGTTGGTGGTGCTTACAGGCAGACTGGTAGATGCGAATGTTGAGTTTACAGCCTGAATTTCATTGAAAATTAGTGAAAGATCAGTGGAAAGAGTCGCCTCATCATTCACAAGAAAATATTTCCCACCGCCATTTTTGGCAATCTTTTGCAACGCGGTAGAATACGCAGCTTTACTGTTTTTATTGTAAACGTCAATTACATAGACCGTAATCCCTTGCTGATACAAGTAAGAAGCCCACTCATCAGAATATGTTTGGTCACTGTCAAGGGATGTGACGCTGGGACCTCCATTCTCGTAATTGCTTTGTCCTGCG
>CAIZDF010000381.1 GCA_903931645.1 uncultured Tolumonas sp. | reverse complement strand
GCAGTCTATTTCCTGCTAACATCAATTTTTGCAGATCATAACAATTACCGATTTCAGATGGTAATTGCTCAATCGCATTATCTGTCAACGTTAACCAACGCAGCTTTGCTGGCAACGATTCCGCAGGAACATAGCGGATTTGATTCGCTTTAAAACCAATCATACTCAGCTCTGAGCAACGCCCCAGCACAGCAGGCAGGTCAGTAAACTGATTTTGCGAGCAAAAAATGACTTTCAGCTTAGAGAGTTTATCGAGATCATCCGGCAACGATGAGAGCTGATTCCCCGACAGATCGAGTATTTCCAACGAGTCGGCTAATGAGAAAATCTCGCGAGGGAACGCCGTTAAACTGCAGCAGAGTGTTAACCGGCGAATGCCGTGTAATTCACCAGCACGTAATTGCTCAAGTGTATGCATCATCAACTCAATAAAAAGAAACCCACGTACTGTGGGTCTCTGATCCAGCCTATAACATCGGTCTGAATTATAACATGAGTATCTTATGCCTTCTCAGCTGTCTTGATACGTACCACTAACGCACTACCGCAGGTGAATAACATCATGATCCATGTCATCGTCCATGGTGTAGTATTGCCAAAAAATGCCAGTAATAGTGATGAAATAATGCCGCTGCCATATTGTAACGAACCAATCAATGCCGATGCTGAACCGGCGATTTCCGGCACTTCATCTAAAGCTGCCGCCGTTGATGAAGCCGCAATCACACCATTCATGGAAAAATAGATAAAAACCATAGCCAAAATAATATAGATACCACCCATATTCATTTTTACCGAAATCGCCATGACAAGCATGGCAACAGCGGCTATGAAGCTGGAAATTCTGAGTAATTTCTGTAATGAAATACGACGCACCAACGAACGATTGATAAAACTCACCGTCATGACGCCGACAATGTTGACTGCAAATAACCAACCGTAATATTGCGCATCAATGCCAAAATAAGAGATATAAACCGCCGGAGAACCGGTAATAAAGGCATACGCCCCCACGTAATAGAGCGTCACACAAAGCGTGTATTTCATGAACGCGCCATTGTTAAGTAACCGCCAATAATTACTAAACACTGAGGTAAATGACGTTTTAATCCGCTTTTCCACTGCCAGTGTTTCTGGCAACCAAAACAGGGAAATAAACATCAACGAACCAATAATGGCTAAAAGCCAGAATATGCTATGCCACGTTGAAAATTTGATGATCTGACCACCCAACACCGGCCCTGCAATTGGAGCAATCGCCATGATGATCACCAGCGTCGACAGCATCCGGGCGCCTTCGGTGCGGGAGAACAGATCGCGTATCATTGCCCGCGCCAACATCGGCCCGGTGCACGCCCCCAATGCTTGGAACACCCGCCAAAAGACTATCTGCTCAAGGCTTTGTGACGTTGCACATCCGACAGAGCCGATCACAAATAACACCATGCCAATGAATAGTGGGATCCGCCGCCCAATATGATCGCTGATTGGCCCCCAAATCAATTGGGCTACCATAAACCCGAGTAGAAAACCGGTAACCGTTAATTCAACATTACCCTGTAGATCGCTGGCCATTTGCGGCATAGCAGGCAGATAAATATCGGTTGATAGTGATGTGAATGCCATTAAGGCACCTAGTATCGACATCAACCAAACCGTTGTTTTCACTTTCGCTGATTCATGGGGTTGAAGCACTATGCTTTCTGCCGTATCACTCATAACGATATCCTTGAGACCTATATAACAATGGAAACGATGTAACCATGCAAACGAAAACAAGACAGCGCATCAAAAATATTGGGTTGTGTGTAGCAGATAGAGAGTGGATGAGCAGCCAAATTATCTTGTGAGCAGTTTAACAACGATGAATTCAAAGATAATCACGCAAAACCATAATGGTATTATGAGCAGTTTTCATAAATGGTCGGTTGAGCTTGTATCAGGAATATTGATTACAACATAGAGCCAGCTACAGACCTACAAAAAAGCCCCTAAAATTAGGGGCTTACATTAAATCAATAGACGCCTGTAGACATCAGGGAATAGTAATTTAAATTTACTATTCCCACTCAATTATCAATTTTAAAGTTAACACATTGATT
>CAIZDF010000380.1 GCA_903931645.1 uncultured Tolumonas sp. | reverse complement strand
TCGATATATTGTCCTTTTTTCTGCGCATGATTTCCCCACAGCAAAAAGACCAAACCATCCCGCGACTCATTCAGACTCGCAATAACGCGATCCGTAAATGTTTCCCAGCCTAGCGAAGCATGCGAGTGCGCTTTTCCTGCTTCTACCGTTAAAACGGTGTTTAATAACAAAACCCCCTGCTCGGCCCATGACAGGAGATATCCATGTTTAGGCGTTTCAAACCCTGGAATATCACGTTGTAGCTCTTTGTAAATATTAACCAGAGAGGGTGGCACAGCAACACCCGGCAATACGGAAAAACAAAGTCCGTGTGCTTGGTTTGGCCCGTGGTAGGGGTCTTGGCCTAAAATAACCACTTTGACATCAGCAAATTCTGTATATTTGAAAGCATTAAATACATCAGTGGATGGTGGGTAAATCGTCTTGCCTGATTCGCGTTCATGCCGAACAAAATTCATTGTTTCTTGAAAATACGCCTGCTGTTTTTCTTTCCCCAGCACATCACTCCACGTTTGCATTTTGCTCTCCGGCTCCGCATCAAAAGGCTATTTTAGCTTACTTCGCCATTAAACGGGATCAGTCAAATATGTAGTAAAATTACAAGAAAATGATGTGAAACTTTCCTTACATTTTTAATGTTAGATACAAAATGTATGTTTATTGATTCAGATCAAGCTTTAAGAGGAATAGACCTCAGCTTTGCATGGGTATCCCCTTGCACATAGTTAGTAAATTTACTAATGTAGTATCAAAGATACATGATTAAACCAAGCCGGTTTAATCCCCTGACATAACGGGGCACTTTTTCTTGTATATGTGACAAGAATCGCCCCAAACTATCGAGGTATATATCATGGTTAAGGGTATTCAAATCACTCAGGCAGCTAATGCAGATCTGATCAATTCTTTCTGGTTACTGGATGAAGCAAAGCAGGAAGCTCGTTGCCTGTGCTCTAAAGATCCACGCTATACCGAAGATCAGGTTGTAGCTGTTGAGTCTCTAGGTAACATTGAATTTCGTGAAGTGCCAATGAGCTTTGCGCCACAGGTTGAAGGTGGCCAGCATTTGAACGTAAACGTTCTGCGTCGTGAAACATTGGAAGATGCTGTTGCGAATCCAGAAAAATATCCACAGCTGACCATTCGCGTTTCTGGTTATGCAGTTCGCTTCAACGCTCTGACTCCAGAACAGCAACGCGATGTGATCACGCGTACATTTACTCAATCACTGTAATTTGCTCGTTGTTGCCAGACGAACAGACAAAAAAGCCGGATTAAATATCCGGCTTTTTTTTATTTTCAATTTTCAAACAGGTGTGAGTTTATATTCAGCTTGCCGTTTGGAAATCATAGAATTACAGTTGTTACAAAAATAATCTACAGCGCCACATGCTTGCAAACGTTCGAGTTCCGCATGACAAGTGGGACAAGTAGCGACGAGGCTAAACTGTTTTGCACAGTGGACACAGGTCGTTGTAGCAAACCGCGGATCAAGCCCTTCTTGCTGACAAGAAGGACAGGTGATTTGATAAGCCATTTCACCTCTCCTTAAGAGTAGTTACCCTTTCTTAACAAAACTCATCATACGGCGACGTTTGCGGATCTGAGTTTGTGTCAACTTATTGCGTCGCCCTTCAAATGGATTGTCACCTTCCTGGAATTCAATATGGATAGGTGTACCCATGATTTTGAGTGACTTACGGTAATAGTTGATCAGATAGCGTTTATACGATTCAGGTAAATCTTTAACCTGATTACCATGAATAATGATCCGTGGTGGATTATAACCACCCGCATGCGCATATTTCAGTTTCACACGGCGTCCACGTACCAATGGTGGCTGATGATCTTCAGCGGCCATGTTCATGATACGGGTCAGCATCGAAGTACTGATACGTTTAGTTGCCGAGCGGTAGGCTTCCTGGATTGAATCAAACAGGTTACCCACACCAGAACCATGCAATGCAGAGATGAAATGCACACGGGCAAAATCAACAAAACCAAGACGACGTTCTAAGTCTTCTTTGATTTTTTCTTTCGTGTCCTGATCCAAACCGTCCCATTTGTTAACTGCAATGACGATTGAACGACCAGAATGCAGAGTAAAACCTAATAAGCTTAAATCTTGATCAGATACGCCTTCACGTGCATCAATCAATAACAATACTACGTTGGCGTCTTCAATCGCTTGCAATGTTTTAACAACAGAGAATTTTTCGACGGTTTCGTAGATTTTTTTCTTCTTACGCACACCCGCAGTATCAATAACGATGTATTGCTGTTCATCACGTTCCAGCGGAATGTAAATAGAATCGCGGGTAGTACCTGGCAAATCGAACACAATAACGCGATCTTCGCCTAACATACGATTGGTTAACGTCGATTTACCAACGTTTGGTCGACCGATGATAGCGAATTTAATCGGTAAATCTGCATAACGATCTTCACCAGTAAATTCGTCTTCTTCTGATTCGACTTCAACATCAGTACCTTCCAATGCTGCCCAGTAAGCCGCATCTTCATCTTCCGCTTCTTCTTCTGGTGATTTACCAGTTAACTCTTCAAAGAACGGCGCCAGTGCTTTTTCCAGCAATGATGTTACACCACGGCCATGCGAGGCCGCGATTTGGTAAACCTCACCCAGTGCAAGACTGTAAAAATCAGCACAATGAGCATCGCCATCTAAACCGTCTGTTTTATTCGCAACCAGAAATACCTTTTTCTTTTGGCGACGCAGATGGTTAGCAATACCAATATCTGCACTGGTAACGCCTGCTCGGGCATCAACCATAAACAACACTACATCAGACTCATCAATCGCCTGCAGCGATTGTTCAGCCATTTTGACTTCGATACCTTCCTCGGAACCATCAATCCCGCCGGTATCAACGACAATAAAATTCATGTCATCGACAACTGCCTGACCGTATTTACGGTCACGCGTTAATCCTGGAAAATCAGCCACCAGTGCGTCCCGGCTACGCGTCAGACGATTAAATAATGTGGACTTGCCTACGTTCGGGCGTCCCACCAGGGCTACCACAGGGGTCATATAAAACCTCAATTATTAAATAAACAGAAGCCCCTGATACCAGATCAGGGGCTATAAACAAACATACAGTCCGAATTATGATGGACGTTTAATAGCAATCAGTTCGCCGCCGCGGGTTTGAATATAGATCAAATCCCCATCGATAATAGGTGTTGCATACAAGCCAGCGCTATCGACTTCCTGCATAGCAGCAATTTTACCCGTTGTTTGCGAAATCCAGTAGAGATAACCTTCACTATCGCCTACTACAATATAATCGCCTAATACCAACGGAGCAGTCAGGTTTCGATATTCCAATTGAGTATTGGACCATTTTTCTGTGCCCGTCGAACGGTCAATCAAATAAATATGAGATTTTGAATCGGTGATGGCAATGTCGTTTACACCAATACCCATATTTTGATAAGAAGCATATTTACGCTTCCATAATTCATCCCCGGAGATCAATTTACGGGAAATTAACTGGCCATTGTAAGCAACAGCATAAAGCTCATCATCAACAATCACCGGCTCAGCATCAACATCGACCATGCGATCAAGATCAGTCTGCCCATGAGGTGTTGCAACACGGGTTTCATTGACTAACTGGCCATTTTGCAGCAGTACAATGCCAATTTTACCATCAGCCCGACCATACAGTACACCACCAGCAGCTATAACAGGCGCCGCAGTGCCACGCAATGTCAGATTAGGTTGTTCGCTGGTAACCGTCCAATCGATCTTGCCGGTTTCACCATCCAACGCCAGTAGTTGCCCAGCGCCAGTTGAGATCACAACCTTTCCTGATTCCGTTGCTGGTGTAGCCAGAACTTCACCGCCAACATCGGTGTGCCAAACCAGTTCGCCAGTTTCTTGTTTCAGCGCCAACATTTGTCCGTTTTCTGAACCAACATAAATACGGCCATCTGCTGCAGCAAGACCGCCAGATAAGCGGACACTACGTTTTCCTTCATAGAAAGGTTGATCGCTCAGATCAACACTCCACAGTTTCTTACCACTTAGCTTTTCAAAGGCATAAACGCGACCATCTCGCGATGCAGCATAAATATTGTCGCCAACAATAACCGGCTGCAAATGCGAATAAAATTTGCCGACGCCAGAGCCAACTCCACTACTCCAAGCTGTCTCTGGATGAAAAGCTGACTCAACTACAGGTACGTCAGCCATCTTAATGACATCTTCTTCTGAACTACAGCCATACAGCAATACACTGCCCAGCAATAGACAGCTAATTTTTTGCCAACCTTTATGCATTAGGTTCACCATCCTTCGCTTTATTTCGCTTTAGGTGTATCAGCTTTTTCGCCGGCTACAGAAAGATCATCAAGTTTCATCTGTAAAACAGGATTTGCACCATTTTTACTGGCTTGCAATGCAACAACATATGCCGCATGTGCTTTTTCAGGTTGTGCTGATGCTAATAGTGCATCGCCCCTGACTTCAGCAACAGTTGCTTTATATTGTTCAGCTGTTACCGCATCCAATGCTTTCAATGCATCTGCTGGTTTATTCATTGCTAGTAATACCCGGGCTAAACGGATACCCGCAACAGGTTTAAACTCATCATCAACACCATGCTCAGCCACGCGACGTAACTGTTCTGCCGCTAATTCCAATTTATTCGCTTTCACTGCGTCAGCCGACAATTGCAATGCAGCCAGATCACCATAGGTATCACTACCATGCTCAGCAATGAACTTGCTAACAGCAGTAAATCCCTTCTCATGCTGCTCGGCTAATACTTGCATCACTTGTTGATATGCAGCTGCCGATGCTTCACTACGTTGTTGCACATAGCTGTTGTAATAACGCCAGCCAAATAACCCAACAAACCCGATCACAACACCTGCGATAATGGACTTACCATTTTCTTGCCACCAGGATTTGATAGCTTCAACTTGTTGTTCTTCTGAATTGTATATGTCCACTATTATTCTCCCAGCTGATCCAGTATCGGTAACAATGCTGCAACAGCAATCGTTTGCTGCTCTATTTGATCACGTAAAAATTTAACGGTGACTTTTTGTTCCGCAACTTCTGTTTCACCCAAAATCAATGCGATTCTGGCTGCAACCTTGTCAGCTCGTTTCATCTGCTTTTTAAAATTCCCACCGCCACAATGTGTCATTACACGTAACTGCGGACGTTCATTTCGTATATGCTCAGCCAGCAACAAACCAGCAGATAGAGTGCCCTCACCGGCCATGCAGATATAGACATCAACAGTAGCTGGCAGATTATGGATTTTCTCCAGGGTTTCAAGCATCAGAGTCAAACGTTCCAGACCCATTGCAAAACCCACGGCAGGAGTTGCTTGACCGCCGAGTTGTTCAACCAGACCATCATAACGACCACCACCACAGATAGTCCCCTGTGCACCAAGGCTATCTGTCACCCATTCAAATACGGTGTAATTGTAATAGTCTAAACCACGAACCAAACGTTCATTAACTTGATAAGCAATTCCAGCGGCATCAAGCAACGCTTTTAATCCGCTAAAGTGGGCTTTGGTTTCTTCACCGAAATAATCCGTCAATGTTGGTGCGTGCTGCAAAATTTCTTGCACCTGTGGACTTTTCGTATCCAGAACACGCAGTGGATTAGAGTACATCCGACGTTTACTTTCTTCATCGAGTTCATCTTTGTGTTGTTCAAGAAAAACAACCAACGCATCACGATAAGCTGCTCGCTCTGCAGAAGAACCTAATGTATTCAGCTGCAAAGTAGTGAACTGTTCAATACCTAACTCACGCCATAAACGAGCAGTCAGCATGATCAATTCGGC
>CAIZDF010000379.1 GCA_903931645.1 uncultured Tolumonas sp. | reverse complement strand
TCCGCATTGCCTGACCAATCCTTATGTCAGATGGTGATAAATACGGCTCACAATGCCGGCACGTCTCATTTCAGATTAGCATGCCCCCTAAATGGCGCCAGCTGAAAATGCCGTTTTTAACCCTACATAATTCTAATATATTGAAGTAACTCTATTTTATTGCTCCACGATGGGTTACTTGCTGGTTATTATTTAGCCATAAAATCAGAAATAACTATTTAAGTTCATATTAAAAATATGCATGAAAATATAAATACCACTCATCATTCTTGTTTTTTAATTATTATTAAATGGATTTTATTGGAACCTTAAATTTATTATTTATCTCTTTTTTTTGTACTGCATCTAATTCCCTTTGCTTTAAAAAGTTTCGTAATTTTTAACTGATTTCTTATTTCTTCGACCTTTGAAATATTGGCGGCATTCAACTGCTGTCGCGACAAATTCTAATAACTGGGAAATCAAACCACGCTGGATGTCTGGTTTATTTCCTTTCCATGATGAGTCGTAAGATCTGTTTCATAGGGAGAACGATGTGACTAACGTGCTTTGGTATAACCAACTCAACATGCACGATGTTGATCGGGTGGGAGGCAAAAATGCTTCTCTGGGCGAAATGATCACGAATCTGGCTTCATTAGGGGTCTCTGTGCCTAATGGTTTTACCACGACTGCGCAGGCGTTTAATAATTTTCTGGAGCAAAGTGGTGTTAACCAGAACATTTATCAATTGCTCGATAAAACGGATATTGACGATATCAATGCGCTGGCTGATGCCGGACGGCAGATCCGCCAATGGATCATCGATACCCCCTTCCAACCGGAATTAGAAAAGTCAATTCGCGAAGCCTATCTGCAACTGGCAGATGGTCAACCAGATGCCTCGTTTGCCGTGCGTTCTTCCGCTACGGCTGAAGATATGCCCGACGCCTCATTTGCCGGACAGCAAGAAACGTTTCTCAATGTGCAGGGCATTGATGCAGTAATGGTCGCCATCAAGCATGTCTTTGCCTCGCTGTTTAACGATCGGGCTATTTCTTACCGCGTACATCAGGGTTATGACCATCGTGGCGTTGCCTTATCTGCCGGTGTGCAACGTATGGTGCGTTCCGATTTAGCCGCTGCCGGTGTCATGTTCACACTGGATACCGAGTCTGGTTTTGATCAGGTGGTGTTTATTACCTCTGCCTATGGGCTGGGCGAAATGGTGGTGCAAGGAGCAGTCAACCCTGATGAATTTTATGTGCATAAGCCAACACTGAATAATCACAGACCAGCAATTGTGCGTCGCACTATTGGTTCAAAAAAGATCCGCATGGTGTATGCGGCCAGTAAAGAGCACGGCAAGCAGGTACAGATTGAAGATGTACCCACTGAGCTGAGTCAGCGTTTTAGCCTGACGGATGCCGAAGTTGAACAACTGGCCCGCCAGGCGTTATTGATCGAGCAACACTATGGTCGCCCGATGGATATCGAATGGGCTAAAGACGGCCACACCGGCAAACTGTATATCGTGCAAGCGCGGCCAGAAACCGTGCGTTCGAACGAACAGGTGATGGAGCGTTATCATCTGGCTTCGCGTGGCAAAGTGCTGATCGAAGGCCGCGCTATTGGTCAGCGGATTGGCGCAGGCCCGGTCAAAATCATCCACAGTATCAGCGAAATGGATCGGGTCTTACCGGGCGATGTGCTGGTTACCGATATGACTGATCCGGACTGGGAGCCGATCATGAAACGGGCGGCGGCGATTGTCACTAACCGTGGTGGTCGCACCTGCCATGCCGCAATTATTGCGCGCGAACTGGGTATTCCGGCCGTAGTTGGCTGCGGTGATGCCACCGAGATTTTGCTGGCTGGGCAAAACGTAACGGTCTCGTGCGCCGAAGGCGATACCGGCTTCATCTATCAGGATCTGCAGGATTTCACTGTGCGTCGGTTGCAGGTTGATGAAATGCCAGCGTTACCGCTGAAAATCATGATGAACGTCGGCAACCCCGACCGGGCCTTTGATTTTGCCCGTTTACCTAATGACGGTGTGGGGCTGGCGCGGCTTGAATTTATCATCAACCGTATGATCGGTGTGCACCCGAAAGCGCTGCTCGAATTTAATCAACAAACACCGGCGTTACAGCAACAGATCCACGAGTTGATGCTAGGACATGATGATCCGGTTGAGTTTTATATCAGCCGTCTGGCAGAAGGCATTTCCACTCTCGCCACCGCGTTCTGGCCAAAACGCGTGATTGTGCGACTGTCTGATTTTAAATCGAACGAATATGCCAACCTGCTGGGTGGTGAGCTTTACGAACCGCAGGAAGAAAACCCGATGCTGGGCTTCCGTGGTGCTGGTCGTTATATCTCTTCGACCTTCCATGACTGTTTTGCGCTGGAATGTGAAGCGGTAAAACGAGTGCGTAATCGCATGGGGCTGAGCAATATCGAACTGATGGTGCCGTTCGTGCGAACGGTGGCGCAGGCAAAAGCCGTGATAGCACAGCTGGAAACCGAGGGGCTGAAACGTGGCGAGAATGGCCTGAAGATCATTATGATGTGTGAGATCCCATCGAATGCATTGCTGGCTGAACAGTTCCTGCAACATTTTGATGGTTTCTCTATCGGCTCTAACGATATGACACAGTTAACGCTGGGCTTAG
>CAIZDF010000378.1 GCA_903931645.1 uncultured Tolumonas sp. | reverse complement strand
TGGTCACCGCGAGCGGCAAACTGGAACCATTACCATTTGAAGTGGAACAGTTGATGCGAGCTAGTGCGGCAGATACACCACATCCATTCAAATACATGGTGCAAGGTGATTTCACGCTATCAGCAGAACCGAAAGCAGTATCAGGGTTACCTGTTGAGTGGCAACATCAAGTCAGTTCGTTACAACAGCAGAGCTTTATTAAGTCAGACAACAAAGGTTTGACGAGTAATGTGTTGTTACGCAGTGGTGAGGTGACGGCGAATGGAAAAGCGGTACCGCTCAATGAATTCAACACTCAGCACGAGTAATCAACGACTGATACTGTCAATGTCATAGCCTTGTCATATCTCTCCTTTAAGTTGCTGCCGGATGGAGTTATCCGGCGCCGCATAAAGGATGTGTGATGCGTAAATACCAAAAAATTGTATTTTGGTTTGTTGCCAGCAGTTTATCTTTATTGCTGGCGATGACTTGGTTCACGGGTTATCAGAGCGATCGCCTGTTATCTCAATGGTTAGTTCAAGCCAGTCAGACACCTGGTATTGCAACCAGCTGGTTTGATCAGGAAAAAAATCTTTTTAGCCGTAAAGCTGAATTACACCTAATGATCACAGAACCCGCGCAATTACTTGTTGCCTCACCTGCACTAAGTGGTGATAACCAGTTACGCCGCGGCTTGCAGGAATTAGGGCCTATAGAGCTGTATATTGAATTGCAGCAACAGATCCTCCCTGGATTTACGACAGGCTCCGCGCATATCAATATGCAGCGAGGAATGTTTGCTGATTTACCGAACACGCCCAATATTCCTCATCAACTTCATTGGCAGGTCAACGGGCTTACCGGGAATATACTTGCCCGCCTCGACATGGCGCAGTGGAATTGGTTACGTGATGATTTGACGTGGCTGGTGGCGCCACTAAGCGCGGAAGTTGAGATCCCCGATCCTAAACAGCTCCATCTTTCGTGTTTATGGCAAGGCCTGCAATGGCGTAACGAGCGGACCGCGGTGCAGGGTAATTTAGGTAAATTATCATTTAGTGCTCAGTTGCTAGAAAATGATTCACTGTGGCTGATACCGTCTGCTGATTTGATGTTAGACCAGCTCGATTTACGGCAACCGGAGCGCCAATTACAGTTGTCGCAGTGGCACTGGCAGACGGGCGTCAGAGAAAATCGTGATGGTTTACTCAGTGTGGTGGATGTAAATAGTCATTCCAATATTCATCATCTTTCTTATCGCAGCCAACAAAATGATTATCAGCTCAGTGACTTAACTGCGGGTTTGGCGCTGGGCGGTGTGAATCGTCAGGGGTTTGAAGCATTGCTGATGAATTCAGGGTTGGATGCGACCAATCTGGCGAAATGGAAAACCGGACTTAATTTAATTACCCGTGCGGGAGTGCAATTTAAACTAGACCCTTTTGATTTAAAGCTGAACCGTGAACCGTTTCGCATGCATGGGCAACTCACCACGCGGCCTTTTGATGTGGCGCAGGTACATGGAGTGGAGTCAATGCGTTCGTTGTTGCAAGGCGATTTATCGGTAGAGGCGACGCCCGCTTTGACACAGCAATTTGCACCCGTTGCCGAGGTATTGCCAGATCTGTTGTCGGATGGTTATCTTGAGTCGGAATCGGCTGGCCGTATTTCAACGAAATTGCGGATGGTGAATGGTAAGTTGTCGGCGAATGGTATTGCGGTGCCGTATTAACGTTGGAAGCAATAAAAAGGCGGAGTTCAACTCCGCCTTTTTATTGCTTGGAAAATGACTTATTTGAATACGACAGTTTTATTGCCGTAAACAAAAACACGTTCTTCTGAGACAGCGGTTAACGCTTGATTCAAAACGGAACGTTCGCCATCACGACCGGCTTTGGCCATGTCTTCGGCTGAGAAGTTGTGGTCAACGCGGATCACACCTTGCTCAATGATCGGGCCTTCATCCAGATCGTTGGTGACGAAATGGGCAGTCGCACCAATGATTTTCACACCACGGTCAAACGCTTGCTGATAAGGGCGAGCGCCGATAAACGCCGGCAGGAATGAGTGGTGAATATTGATGATGCGATAAGGGTATGATGCGACAAAACCTGGCGTCAGTACGCGCATGTATTTTGCCAGCACGACGTATTCTGGTGCGTATTCATCAATAATCGCGCGCATCTTGGCTTCGTGTTCTTCACGGCTTAAGCCTTCGTGGCTGACATGATGAAACGGAATATTGAATTTGCTGGTTAAATCCGCCAGTACATCATAGTTACCGATAACCGCAGCTACATCCAGATTTAAAGCACCTTCGTAGCATTTGATCAAAATATCGCCCAGACAATGCGCTTCTTTCGTCACCATGATGACGACACGTTTCTTGCCGGCTGGAACTAAACGACGTTTAGCGCCTTGTGGCAAGGCGTCATCGAGATCACCCAGCAGCGTTTCATCATTGAAACGACCTTCCAGCTCGGTACGCATGAAAAAGCGCCCTTGCGTATGATCAACAAACTCATCGTTCTTGATGATGTTCAATTGATGTTTGTAACAAATATAAGTGATTTTTGCGATCAGACCCTGTGCATCAGGGCAGTCAGTCAGCAGGATCTTACGTTTCATCCCGTGGTTTTCCTTGGATATGAGTCACAACCAATAATGGCGCAACACTATGCCATAAAACTACCTTCATGCCAGCGAAAAAAACCAGTAAACGTGAGGAATTGAGGGATTGAAGTCAGATTGTGGGCATAGGTGAAGCGAACAAGATGCGTTACTATTTGTTTTACTGTCACTGCTGGATGAGATGTTAATTATGTCTGCTGAAATTAATCCCGATCTGCGTTTTACCCGCACTCTTGCGGCATTTGATGAAGCAAATTCACATGATCCTCGTCAGGAGTTAGACGAGAACGGGGTGGCGGTGGCCTATGAGGTATTATATGCCCGCCGGATGAGCCTGATGCTGCAAAGTTTCTGCCCTCAGGCGTCAGAAGCATTAAAACTGGCCGCGCATAGCCAGCATATTGAACGCTGGACGTTACCGCGCGAGCTTTATTCACTCGATCGAACAGGCTATTTACAGTGGCGCAGCGATTTAAAACTGCGTCATGCGAGCCGAGCGGGCGAGATCATGTTGGCACAGGGTTATGACACTGCGATGTGCGAACGTGTTGCTTCTTTGCTGAAAAAAGAAAAATTAAAAAGCGATGAAGAAAGTCAGGCGTTGGAAGATGTTATTTGTTTGGTCTTCCTGCAATTTTATTTTTCTGAATTTTCGAAAGCGCATGATGAGGCTAAATTAATCGATATTTTGCAAAAGACCTGGCGCAAAATGTCTGAAACCGGTCATCAGGCTGCACTCCGTTTGCCATTGACCGATGAAGAAAAAACACTGGTTGCGAAAGCACTGGCGTAATACGTAAACCTAAATAAACGTTGTAAATACAGGAGTCGTTGTATGTTGAAGTGGTGCCGTTATTTGTTGGCTGGGGCTGCATTATCTCTTGCCGGTTGTGCTGCGTTACAGCCGAAACTGGAAGCACCGACAGTGGCGGTTAACTCTGTTCGCGTCATGCCGGGGCAGGGGCTGAATCTACGTTTTCTGATCGGTTTACATGTGCAGAACCCGAACTCGCTACCATTGCCAATCCATGGCGTTAATTACACGGTCGCGTTGTCTGGTCAGCCGGTGGTGTCTGGTAATAGCCAAAATCAGCCTACCATTCCCGCACATGGCGAGCAGGATGTCGAAGTGGAAGCAGTGGCTGATCTGATGAATGGTTTATCATTGGCCAATACGTTGCTGAGTAACCCGCTGCAACAAGAAGTGCCATACGCAGTAAAAGCGTCGGTTGATGTCGGT
>CAIZDF010000377.1 GCA_903931645.1 uncultured Tolumonas sp. | reverse complement strand
TGTTTTAAAGGTTTATCAGAGCTGGACATTACGCCGGAATAGCAAAGCCTTTCTTGATGCTTTCTGGGCTAGTCGCAATTTGAAGCAGGTCGAAGAACAGGTCTTAAAACAAGTTAAGCCGGAGCCTTGTGCTGAACTGATGATCAGTGGTTTGCAAGCTGCGCGTCAGCTACAAAACCCAGAGCAGGGTTTGGTGGAGATGGGCTCACGAGAAGAGTTTGTTTTACGTGCGCTGCGCCGTTCAGTAACCCGTAGCACGTTGCGTTTGGAGGCTGGATTAACCTTACTGGCTTCCGTGGGTTCCGCTGCGCCATTCGTTGGTTTGTTTGGCACGGTGTGGGGTATTTATCACGCCTTGTTGGGGATCAGCGTTTCTGGTCAGAGCACCTTAGATAAAGTCGCTGGCCCTGTCGGTGAAGCATTGATCATGACCGCATTTGGTCTGTCGGTTGCCTTACCTGCGGTACTGGCTTACAACGCTTTTGTGCGTGTAAACCGGGTTTATCTGGCGGAACTTGATGGATTTGCCCACGACGTATTTGCTTTGCTGACCACGGGGCACGCGAAAGCTACGTCGCAGCCACAAGCCAAAACGTCCCGCTCTGCTGTGACTGAATTGCAAGCAGGAGAAGCGTAATGGCGTTTGGCAAATTATCTGATGATGGCGGTGGGCAGCCACAAAGCGAAATCAACATGATCCCACTAATCGACGTCATGTTAGTGCTTTTGATCGTATTTATGATCACTGCACCGTTACTCAGTAATGCCGTAAAGGTCGATTTACCGCAAGCGAGCAGTTCACCGGAAGATATCAAAAATAATGATATTAAACTGGCGTTGAAAGCCAGCGGCGAATTGTTCTGGGGTGGCGAGGCGATTAGTCGGGAAGCGTTGGAACTACGTCTGCAGAATGCGGCCAAGCAGCAACCCATACCAGAATTGCATATTCACGCTGATCGCAATCTGGATTACGGCAAGGTGGCCGACATCATGGCGCTCTCATCCCGTTCCGGGGTGAGCAAGATTGCGTTTGTGAGTGAACCAACAGGAGAGTAACCATGGTTATATTCAGTTTGGTTTGTGCGTCTATCGTTGTCACTTGTCTTTATGCCTTGAAGCACAAGTTACTGATATGGCCGCTTCAGAAACAGGCTGCCAAATCAACTGCCCGCATGGCATTTGGTCTGGCGTTACTGGTTTGTATTTTCCGTTTTGGTTTTTGGGCCGGTGTTTTTTCTCTGACAGCCATGCTCATGCTGGCGGCTATTGTGATTCCGTTTTTGTTTACACACCTGATGCATAAACCGGGGTTGCGCTGATGTGGCCTCGCTTATTATCAGGCGCGGTGCTGGGGTTTCCACTATCCGCAGCGTTGTGTGGATTGTTGGCCTATATTCCACCGGGTAACTGGCAATCACTTTGGGTGCCAGCATTGCTGCTGTTTTTCCCATGCTGGATTGTTCTTACGGGCTGGGCTTTGGCGCAAAAACCTAAAAAAACATTCATCTGGCTGGGTTCAGCCAATGCAATCTTGATTCCGCTATTTCTTTCATTGAAACATTTTCATCTGGTTGGTTAATCATGGCGATGCCATCTTCTGATATCTCTATTTTTCGTCGTTTACATACTTGGGTTGGCTTGATTGCTGGCATGGTGCTGTTTGTTGCATTTTATGCTGGTGTGATCACCTTATTTCGAGGGGAGGTCACTCAATGGCAACAACCAGAATTAAGAGCCCAGGCAACGGCGTCACCAGTAGAATATCAAGCATGGCTGGATCGTTTTATCGCGTTATATCCACAAGCCCGTGATGAGTTTTGGATGATCTTACCGGGTGAACATGAAGCACAATTACGTTTTATGTGGATGGAAGCGGGTAAAGATGGGTCACAGGTGGTGACGCAATCAGAATTGCAGTCAGGGTTGGATGACAAGCAGGACGTGAGTGAACTCGCGCATTTAATCAATGAAGTGCATTTCTCGCTGGCCATTCCCGGTATGGCGGGCCGAACTTTTTTAGGTGTGGTCAGTCTGCTTTACGCCTTGGCACTAGTGACGGGTATTGTTATTCATTTGCCGCGATTGACGAAAGATTTTTGGTTATTACGCAAGCAACAAGGCGAGCGTCGGCATTGGCTTGATCTGCACAATTTGATTGGTGTGATCAGTCTGCCTTTTCATCTGATATTTGCCTCGACCGGTGCAATCTGGGGATTATCAACACTGCTGTATGCTCTGTTTAACAGTGCCATTTTTGACCAGCAACTTTATGCCGCAACTGGGCAAACCTTTATGCCAATGAGTAGTGTGCAGCGAACGGGTGTCGTGCAAGCGCCGCTTCCGGCAGATCTCTTGTTGCGGAAGTTGCCTAGTGCCGCGGAATTCACACCAAAATGGCTGCATTACAAAAATTATGGTGATAGTTCGGCACAAGTTGAAATTGTCGCGCAGCAAGAAAAGCAACTAAGCCAAAGTAAGCTGGTTGTGCTGAACGCAACTACCGGTCAGTTATTGCAAGATCAAACTGGCGATAACGAATCGTTGAATCACGGCATGATGATGGGGCTTTATTCCCTGCATTTTGGCGATTTTGGCGGCATAGCTATCCGCCTGCTTTATGCCGTGTTGGGTATTGGCGGCTGTTTTCTGTTTTATTCCGGTAACCAGCTTTGGATCAACTCTCAGCTGAAAAACCGGCAAGTTAAAATCCAACGACAAGGCATTGCTATGGCCAAACTGACCAATGGTTTCTGCATCGGTTGTTGTATTGCTATCTCGTCGTTATTTGTCTTTTCCGCAGTAATGGCGGAGCATCTGAATATCGCCATGTTACAGACAAAAGCATTTTTTATCGTGTGGGGCATAACGATGCTTTACAGTTTTATTCGCCCGATTGCACTGGGGCGAATAAAACTACTCTATGGCTGCGCAGTAGTCACTTTGTTGATCCCTCTGGCGGATTTATGGGTCAACTATAGTCAGTTGTTTGCCGGGTTTATCACTTTAAAAACCGCATTTCTCTGGGTGGATCTAGCGGCTCTTATCTATGCACTGGCGTTTTGGCGGCTGGCACGTAAAGCACAATATTTAATCGCTAGTGATTCAGATAGTGAAAGCGTGGAAGATCTCGCAAAAGCCTCTGCGCGATGACGTATCTCATTGCGAGAGCTTGCTCCCAAGTTTATGGTGGCCTGACTGGTAGAAATATTAATCGATCGATGTTTGAAACATCAGGTTTCAACTTTAACATTAACCGAGCATAACTCTTTTCATTCGGTTAATACTGCTGCAGAGAGTTACATTATGAATAAGCATATTGGTAAAACAGTTTTCAATGCAGATCAAATTAAAGAAGGTGTGAGTCAGGTTGCCGCTCAACTAAACAAGAAATTTAGTAATGACGATGTTGTTTTTATTACGGTTGTACCGGGTGGTATTTTGTTTACTGCTGATTTGGTTAGACAGTTAAATTTCCATGTTTCAATGGATTACATTTCTTGCCCGCATACTCCGGGAGAAAAAAGCAACGCCTCAGCAATCATCTATCATCAAAACATAAATATAACTAACCGGCATGTGGTTTTGGTTGACGATGCAATCGAATCGGGTGGCACCATGAAGCGGATCGTTGAATTTTTAGCCCATAATTACACTGTAAAATCCATGTCGGTTGCGACGTTGTTTGTCAAACCGGGCCGGGTAAATATTCCGATAGATCAGCATTTTGCTTACGAAATGGAAAACGATGATTTACTGGTAGGTTACGGATTACCCTGGAATGATAAATATCGGAATATGCCCTTTATATCTCAGCTAATCAAATAATCTCAGTGTTGGCGTAATCGGCTGTTTAACGTCACCAGCAATAATGTTATTCCACAAAATCCGGCGCCAGCCAGAAATGTCGCTGAGGCGCCGAAGCTATCCCACAACCAACCGGCGACGACACTAGCAATTAATAAGGCGACTCCACTGGCTAGGTTAAAAAAGCCAAATGCCGTGCCGCGAAGATCGGCGGGTGCGGTATCTGCCACCAGCGCAGCCAGAATGCCTTGCGTTAACCCCATATGCAGGCCCCAAAGCACAATACCGAGTAATAAGATGCTCCAGTGACCATCTACCGCTAATGCCAGATCTGCTGCGAGTAACATCACCAAACCATAACCCAGTAATTTATAACGGCTGACATGGTCAGACAGATGACCAAAAGGATAAGCGGAGAGGGCATAGACGATATTCATCAGCACCATAACCAAG
>CAIZDF010000376.1 GCA_903931645.1 uncultured Tolumonas sp. | reverse complement strand
CCCCAAATCAAAGTGCGGCACGTTAAAATATCCGATGAAATCATACATGTAAAACGCCAGTTTTATTAAAAATACTACAGAGACTGCTATTGGCACACAACGGATATAGCGCCTCTACGATATCATGCCACAAAGCAGTCGTTTGTGGTCAACTGAGCGCAGGATATTTCGGTCGATAGCAATGATATCCTGAACTTCGAAACGATCCGACTGCGTTACCAAAAGGTCTCTAGCAGACCAGTGCGGCAGTTAGAAATCAAAGAGTTAGACTACCCACGAAATCATGTTTTTGATCTGATTACACGTAAGTTTGTGAGCAGTTAAATTTTAGAGCCAAAGTTTAGCTGTAGCTAAAACGTAGCTACAGAGCCAAAATCCAACATGTTTTAATGCTTTTTGTGGCTTTCCAAGAACTATTGCAGATAGCGCAAGGCTTTGATTTTGTTATATTAAAAATAAGTAACTATAAATACTCATCGGTTTAGCAAACCTGTGCTCATAGATGAGTTCAACCTGTTACTCAATCGGATGAGGCAGGTTCAATCAAAACCTGTTTCCGATGTCAGTGTGGGTGCATGATTGTTTGGCGTTGTTGGAATAAATATGTACCTAAACTTAATTATTCGATTTGCATAATTATGTTTGAAGGCGAGCAAGGTTTCAGATATAATGCGCCCTCTTCAAAAGGAGCGTAGCTCAGTTGGTTAGAGCACTTGGTCGACATCCAAGGGGTCAGCAGTTCGAGTCTGCTCGTTCCTACCAAACAAAACAAGGACTTACAGTAAATTTTCTGTAAGTCCTTTTTGCTTTCTGGCTTCAATGGGTACACCAGTGGGTACACGGGAAATTTGCTAGTGGTATTTCAGGCAATAAAATACCGCCCAACTATTTTCAGTTCAAGCGGTATCGGGCCTATCTATAAAATTAAGCTATCGTCGCTTCAAGTCCCTCATTACCTGATCCAGCCACGGCACTTCCTTATACCGTGACAGCTTGGCAACCTTCGTTTCAGCCGCTTCTAATTCCTGCTTGGCTATCGCCAGTGCTTTAGCAAGGTTCTTGTTGCCGACGAGAACGTTCATAGAGCTGATTTGTTTGCCTTCTGGTGTCATCGCGCCAGTGCTCTGTGTTCATGGCTTCCATGAGTCTTGGTGCATTCATACGGGCGATGCACCATGCCGCTATCTTGGTGCGCTGTGCATCAACCTTTGTAACTATTAATAATTGCTAACAGTGCTTCATCTGTAATACCTTGTTTTGCCAGCTCTGCCTTGTACTCAAAAAACTCTTTCATTTGCACAAACACGGCGCGGTTAGTCCGGTTTGTTTCCCTCAGGGTTTCCCGCAATGAATACGCTAGTGCATTCTTACTGGCTACGGCCTTACCCTCTGGCGTCTTCGCCCCTGTTGATTGCTGCCATGGTTTCCACTTGTGGATTAGCTCAGCTTGTCTTGCTCGTTGCTCTGGTGTCCATTTTCTTGCTGGCATGCTGTCACCTCAAATATCAAATAGTTCGTTTGGCGTTTTCAAAAATGCAAAACTTTGCTGTGTAGAAATAGCCTGAATCTGAATAGTGATTAGGCGTATTCACAAATTTTCACGTCACGATTTTCCGCTTGTCATCATGCGCAGGCATAAATATCCCGCCGCGCGCGCCGCGTACCTGAAGCAGTACGACGATCCGCGTTTCCTCGGGCCGATTACCGCCATGCCAGTTGATGAGTTTGTCGAGAAGGCGCGTAAGGCCAACGGGCGTATGGTGAAGTCCATAACGCTGATATTTGAGAATGGCCACGAATATGAGCTGACAAAAAGCCAGTATTCGTTAGACGGTGACGACGAATTGCGCAAGGCGGAAGCATTAGGCGCAGGTCAGCGCTG